>JASFVB010000009.1:0-34288 GCA_050050035.1 Acidimicrobiia bacterium
CGCGCGGGAGACGCAACGGCGTCATGACCGAGACGATGTTCCCCACGGCGAGTTGGGAGCCGATCGCCGACACGGCCAGGGGCAGGACGAGCCAGGTCCATTGCCAGTATCCGGTGAACAGCGAAAGAAGGAGGGCGAGCAACAACGTCTCCACGAGGAGGGCCGTGGCCACTGCCAGGTTCTTGCCCATCAGCATCTTTCGCGGCTCGACCGGCAGGACGAACAGGTAGCTTGCCGCGTTCCGCTCCCAACCGAACAGATTGAGGGCAATCGGAAGGCCGACGAAGAGGACCAGAACCGGGGCCATAAGCGGCCCCCAGTCGTTGTCTCTGACATCGAACACCCCTGTTGTGCCCATGATCGTCCCCGCCACGGCCAGCCCGACGAAGATGACCGTCCCCGTCCAGACGAGACGCTGTCGGGGGTCACGGATGTAGAAGCGGAGCTCTTTCCGGGTGAGCGTCGGAACTCTGCCCCATGGACCCGCGGCAAGCCCGCTTCTACGCGCTCGCGCCGCCGGCAGGCTGGCCTCCGCAGGTGTGGTGAGCATCCAGTCGAGGAGACGACGCCAGATGGCGGCCAGGGCAAGGAGGCCCACGACGGCCGCCAGGAGGAAACCGACTGCGGAGACGGGGTTGCCGTAGGCGGCTTCGACCATGGCCCTTTGCGCGGCAACCGGGGGTATCCATGCCGCCGAGCCCATGATCGGGTTGGATCCGATGGCCACCTCCACGCCGCTCTCGGTGAGCAGCTGTGAGATCGATCGGTATATCAGGAACGAGCCGGCCGCGATGCCGAGTATGAGAAACGTGGCGACATCTCGACCCCGTCTCGTTCTGAGGATTGCCGAGATGGCTGCCGAGAAGAGCTGGGCGCCCACGGCGAGGATGCACAGGTAGACCAAAGAGGCCGGGATGACCATCCACCATCCGGAGCCCAAGACCGTCGCGTTCGCCCCGAGCAGGAATACCGGGACGAGAGTCGCCGGGGCGACGAAGCTCGCAGCGGCGAGACCGACGACCATCTGCGAGCGGCTTATCGGAAGGCCGGCCAGCTGCTGGGGGTCGAGATTCTCATCCAATGGGAAGATGACGACCGGCAGGGTGATCCAGGCCGCGAAAAAGAGCAGCGCTGCCCAGCCGACGTACTCGCCGAGCGTTGTGGGCGACAGCTCTCTTGCCGTCTCGGTGAACCTGGTTGCCAGGAACCAGCCTGCACCACCGAGGAGGATCGTCGCCACGGGAAACCCGATCCGTCGCTGGCGGTCGTGGCGCACTCCGTTCCAGGTGAGCCTGGCCTTGAGGGCTACGAGTGTTCGTACCACGAGAGGTGGCCGATGTCCTCGCCACCGACGGCCGCGATGAACGCGTCCTCGACATTCTCTTTGCCGGTGAGCCGGCAGAGACCCTCTGGGGTCTCCTCGATGGTCAATCTGCCGTCGACCATGATCCCGATCCTCGTGCAGAGCTTCTCGACCAGGTGCATCTCATGTGACGAGAAAACGACCGTCGTCCCACCCGACGCGGCCTGCTGCAACAGGTTCCTGATCAGACGGGCCGAGACCGCGTCGACACCTTCGAATGGCTCGTCGAGGAAGAGAACCGGTGGACGGTGAATGATCGCCGCCCCCAGGGCGACCTTCTTGCGCATCCCTCGTGAGTAGTCGCCGATCAGCTTGGCTCCGGCGCTCTCGAGATCGAGCATCGCCAGCAATTCGTTGCGTCTCTTGACCGCCTCGCCGCTGTCGAGACCGTGCATGGCCGCGGTGAAGTCGAGCAGCTCGGCCCCGGTGAGACGTTCGTACAGGTTGAACTCCTCGGGGAGCACTCCGATGCGTGACTTGACCTCGAGTGGAGATTCCCAAGTGTCGAATTCGCCGATTCCGGCCGTGCCCGACGTGGGTCTCAGCAGTCCGACGATGCACTTGATGGTGGTGGTCTTGCCGGCGCCGTTCTGGCCGAGCAACCCGTAGAACTCGCCCGGCTGGATGCTGAGGTCGAGATCGTCGACCGCCGTCGTCTTGTTGAACCTCCGCACCAGCCCCTTGGTCCAAACCGCGGCCCGTGTCGGGGCGTGCTGAATGAGGGGGTCTTCGGTGAGGGGTTGTGTCACGTCTGGCAGTATCGGCTCCGCCGCAGGATAAGTGAACAGCTTCTCTTCCGACCGGGGAGGAGGAGGGGGTGAATCAGTCTGCGGCGGAATGTACGGTGTGATCGTCTTGCAATACCAGGCCCTATATCGGAAGTACCGGCCTCAGACGTTCGATGACGTCATCGGTCAAGCACACGTGACGACGACGCTCTCCCGCGAGGTGGCGGACGGCCGTGTCGCCCATGCCTACCTGTTCACGGGTCCGAGAGGGACGGGGAAGACCACCACGGCCCGGATCCTCGCCAAGGCACTCAACTGTGAGAACCGCAACAGCGACGGGTCACCGTGCAACGAGTGTCAGAGCTGTGACTCGATCACCGTGGGCAACAGCCTCGATGTCATGGAGCTCGATGCGGCGTCTCACAACTCCGTCGACGACATCAGGGACATCAAGCTGAGTGTCACGACCGTGGCGTCCGCCATCACCTCGAGACGGGTGTTCGTCCTGGACGAGGCGCACATGCTCTCCAAGGCCGCAGGGAACGCCCTGCTCAAGACGCTGGAGGAGCCGCCCGAGCACGTGTACTTCGTCTTGGCGACGACCGAGCCCTACAAGCTGCTCGACACCATCCGCAGCCGAACCCAGCGCTTCGACTTCCACCCCGTGGCAGTCGAGGAGCTCGCCGGGTACCTGAGCTCCATCGCCGATCGCGAGGGGTACGAGGCCGATGCCACTGCCCTCGTCGCTATCTCCAGACATGCCGGTGGCTCGGTCCGCGACGCCTTGTCACTTCTCGAGCAGGTCGCCGCCCTGGGGTCGGGCAAGGCCGATGACGCCGGCGTGCGGCGGGCTCTGGGTCTCGCCGGTGCCGAGGCCATGGAGCGTGTCGCCGAGGCGATCGCGGCTCAGGACGCCAAGTCCGCGCTCGAGCTGGTGGCCGAGTTGGCGGCATCCGGTGTCGACCTGCGTCGTTTCGTCTCGGAGTGCGTCGGGTTCTTCAGGGGGGTCTTCCTGGCCCACTACGCCCCGAACCTGGCCGAGATAGTCGACGAGCCTCCAGAGGTCTACGAGTCCTGGCTCAAGACCGCCAAGCTGGTGCCACCCTCGGAGGTCCTTCGCTCGGTGGATCTCCTCACCGAGGCACTCGTCCGGTTGCGAGAAGGTCGCGAGGAGAGGCTCATGACCGAGTTGGCCCTCATCAAGCTGACCAGACCCGAGACGGCTAGTGACCCCGAAGCTCTCATCTCCCGCATGGACCGTCTCGAGCGGCGAATGGGCAGCACCACGGCGCAAGTGCCTTCACAGCCCGACCCGGCTCCCAAGCAGACAGCCACTCCAGAGAAGACCCCGCCGACAGAGAGCGATGAGTTCGAGCTTCAGCAGGCAGCCTCGCCACTCGTCTCCGACGAGCCATCTGCGGACAGCGCCGACGAGCCCGCCATCGACATCAGCTTCGAACAGCTGCAGAAGGTCTGGCCCGGTCTGTTCGGCGGTCTGCGTGACGTCTTGGGGACGAGGAGGTGGGCGCTGTTCCGGGAGGCCGTGCCCGGTGCCGTCGAAGGCAACACCATCGTCCTCGAGGTTGGCGATGAGTTCCATCTCACCTCGTTGGAGGGCGACGATGCCGTTGGCCCGATCGTTGCGGCCAAGGCTGCCGACCTCCTCGGTGGGCCCGTCAAGGTGCGATTCCGGCTGAAGGACCACGACCACCAGGGCGATGACGACCATGTCGACCTCGCCGACCTCGAGGAGCGTCCGGCCGCAGATGCGGCAACGTTGTTGGAGTCCGAGCTTGGGGCCAAGGTGGTTGACGACGCGTGATGCTGCGCATCACGTTTGAGAACGCGTGATGCTGCGCATCACGTCTTGAGAACCTTCGGTTCTCACGAGGGTTGGTGCAGTACTGAGTACCAGGTACCAAGTACTGAGTACCAGGTACCAAGTACCCTCTTCCCCATGAACCGTCAGCCCGACATGCGCCAGATAATGAAGCAGGCCCAGGAGATGCAGTCCCAGCTGCTCAAGGCTCAGGCCGATCTCGCCGAGCGGCGGTTCGAGGGTTCGGCCGGCGGGGGCATGGTCACCGCTGTCGTCACCGGTGGGCCGGAGCTGGTGGAGGTGAAGATCTCTCCCGAGGTGGTCGACCCCGACGAGGTCGAGATGCTTGAGGACCTCGTGCTCGCCGCCGTCCGCCAGGCAATCGATGCCGCGGTCGAGGCGGCCAACAGCGAGCTCGGCGGTCTCGCCGGTGGGCTGCTGGGTTGATGTTCGAAGGACCGGTACAGAGACTGATCGACGAGCTGGGGCGTCTCCCCGGGATCGGCAACAAGTCGGCGCAACGTCTGGCATTCCATCTACTCGGAGTCGAAGAGGCGGATGCGCGACGTCTCGCCACGGCCATCAACGACATGCGTGACCAGGTCGGGTTGTGTGTGCGTTGTTTCAATGTCGCTGCCGGTGAGCTGTGCGCGATCTGCCGTGATGCGCGTCGAGAGGACAGCCTCATCTGTGTCGTCGAACGACCCCAGGACATCATCGTCGTGGAGCGGACCCAGGAGTTCCGGGGGAGATATCACGTGCTGGGTGGCTCTCTCTCCCCGATCAACGGCATCGGGCCTGGTCAGCTGCGGTTCGAGGAGCTACGTGGTCGTCTGGAGGCAGAGGGTGTGCAAGAGCTGATCGTGGCGACGAACCCGACGGTGGAAGGCGACGCCACTGCCATGTACATCGCCCGGGAGTTCAAGCCGCTGGGTGTGCGGGTGACGCGCCTGGCCTCGGGTCTCCCGGTAGGAGGAGATCTGGACTACGCCGACGAATTGACCCTGGGTCGAGCACTGATCGGTCGCTCAGAGCTGTAGCACACACGTGACCGTGAACGGACGTCACGTCGTCTGGGACTGGAACGGAACCCTCCTCGACGACCTCGGAATCGTCATCGACGCGGTCAATCTGTCTATCTCGGAGTTCGGTGAGGGCCCGATAACGGTTACCGACTACCGGGATCACTACACCCGACCGGTCAGGGCCTTCTACGACTCCCTGTTGGGGCGGGTGATTGCGGACGAGGAGTGGTTGCGGCTCAACACCGCATTTCACGACTCCTATTTTCGTTTCGCCTCCAACGTCGACCTCGCTCCGGGTGCCCACCTGGCTCTCGACATGGTCGAGGACGCCGGATGGTCACAGTCACTTCTCTCCATGTCACCACAGGACTGGCTCGACCAGATCGTCTCCCGGCTCGGCCTTGCGAAGAGACTTCGTCTCGTGGACGGGTTGTCGGGCCCGACCGGAGGGCTGAAGGCACTCCACCTGGCGGATCATCTTCGCTCCCTCGGACTGAGCGGGGCCGATTCCGTCGTCATCGGGGACACGCCCGATGACGTGGCTGCGGCACGCTATGTCGGGGCGAGTCCCATCCTCTTTCACGGTGGCAGTCATCACATGGAGGAGCTCGAGTCCGAGGGAGTGCCGGTTGCGGAGACCCTCGTCGAGGCGATCGAGATCGCGCTCAGTCCACGGTGACGCTGGAGATGGCACGCAGCCGCTCCAGGTTGTGGACCGCGGTCATATAGCGAACCGATCCGGTCTTGGATCTCATGATGACCGAGTGTGTCGTGGCCCGGTTGTCGCCACGGAAGTTCACCCCGTCGAGGAACTCGCCGTTGGTCACGCCGGTTGCCGCGAAGAAGACGTTGTCCGATGTGACGAGGTCGCGCGTGGTGAGAACCTGAGACAGGTCGAGGCCCTCGGCCTCGGCGAGCTCCTTCTCCTCGTCACTGCGGGGCCAGAGCCGGCATTGGATCTCTCCACCGACACACAGCAGAGCGGCGGCGGCGATGACGGCTTCGGGCGACCCGCCGATGCCCAGCAGGACGTCCGCCGCATGATCCTCCTGAGCCGTGGCAATCGCACCGGCAACGTCACCGTCGCGGAAGACCGATATGCGGGCACCCACCTGACGAGCGGCCTCGACATGGGGCTGATTGCGGGGTCGGTCCAGCACCAGGACTCGAAGCTCGTTCAGCCCTTTGCCGTTGGCCTTGGCCACCTGTTTGAGGTTGTGTGAGATGGGCGCCTCGAGGTCGATCGACCCGGCGGCCTCGGGCCCGACCGCGATCTTGTCCATGTACACGAGTGGCCCGGGGGCATACATCGTGCCCCGTCCCTCCGAGAGGGCGATGACTGCTATGGCGTTGGGGAGCCCGGAGGCAGCGAGTGTCGTCCCGTCCACTGGGTCGACAGCCACGTCGACGACCATGCCGGTGCCGTTTCCCACCTCCTCGCCGTTGTAGAGCATGGGGGCCTCGTCCTTCTCGCCCTCGCCGATGACGACCTTGCCGTCGATGTCGATAGTCGAGAGGTGGAGACGCATCCCGTCGACGGCGGCTTGGTCCACTGCCTCTTTGTCCCCGCGACCGAGCCAGCGCGCCGCTCCGAGCGCGGCCGTCTCGGTGACCCGAACCAGGTCGAGACCCAGGTTGCGTTCGACGGGCTCGGCCATCAGCCGTTCACTTGGACGACGATGGCATCTCCCTGGCCCCCGCCACCGCAGAGTGTGGCGGCTCCGATTCCGCCCCCGCGATGGAGTAGGGCGTTGACCAGAGTCACCACGATCCTCGCACCGGTGGCGCCCAAAGGGTGCCCGAGAGCCACGGCGCCACCGTTGACGTTGACCTTGTCCTCGGGGAGGTCGAGCATCCTGGCCGACCACAGCGCAACGGCGGCGAAGGCCTCGTTTATCTCCACGACGTGGAGGTCGCCGGGTTCGAGCTCCGCCTTCTTCAATGCGACTGCCAGAGCCTCGGCGGGACGCTCGTGAAGGGTGGCGTCCGCACCACCGACCTGGCCGTAGGACAGGATCTCGGCGAGGATCGGCGAGCCCGACGCCTCCGCGGCGTCTCTGTCGGCCACGACCACGGCGGCGGCGCCGTCGGACACCTGAGATGCGTTGCCGGCTGTGATCGATCCCCCGGGTGTGAACACCGGTCGCAGAGATGAGAGTGCATCTGCCGTCGAATCGGGTCGGATGCCCTCGTCCGTGTCGACCTCCACGGGCTCGCCCTTGCGAACCGGCACCGAGACCGGTGTGATCTCCGTGGCGAATTGCCCGTTGTCGGTGGCAGCCCGAGCTAGCTGATGGCTCCTTGCCGCCCACTCGTCTTGCTCCGCCCTGTCGATGCCCAGCTGCTCGTTCTTGTGATCGGATGACTCACCCATCGTGCACTGGTCGAAAGCACAGAAGAGACCGTCGTGTTGGAGGACGTCGACCAACCGTGCGTCACCCATCCGGGCACCCCAACGCAGCTCACGGAGCACATGGGGAGCGTTTGACATCGACTCCATACCTCCGGTCATTACGTAAGTCGCCTCTCCGAGCCGTACCGCACGGTCGGCAAGCCCAATGGCCGACATGCCCGAGAGACACACCTTGTTCACCGTCACGGCCGGCACGGTCATCGGCAACCCGGCACGGGTGGCTGCCTGACGTGCCGTGATCTGCCCCTCTCCGGCTTGAAGGACGTGACCGAAGAGCACTTCGTCGAAGACGGTGGCATCGATGGCTGAGCGCTCCATGGCGGACCGCATTGCAGCTTGACCCAGCTCGATGGCCCTGAGGGGTTGGAGGTTCCCTCCATATCTGCCGATGGGCGTCCTGGCGATGCCGGTGATCACTGAGGTCACGTCGCAGATGGTACCGCCGGGCCGGGTGACAGTCGTCTCGCCGGTCAATACGCTTTGGACGGTGAAGCTGCTCAACCTGGACCACGTGGCAATCGCCGTCCACGATCTCGATGCCTCTCTCGAGGGCTATCGAGAGCGGTACCGCGTGGAGGCCCTGTACCGCGAGGTGGTCGAGTCACAAGGCGTGGAGGAGGCGATGATTCCCGTGGGGGGATCGTTCATACAGCTGCTCCAGCCGCTCGACGATGAAACCCCGGTGGGCCGGTTCTTGTCCAAGAGGGGTGAGGGTCTTCACCACATCGCCTATGCGGTGCTCTCGATCGAGTCCGCCCTGGAGCACCTCGCGGCGCAGGGCGCTCGGCTCATCGACACCGAACCGCGTGTTGGTGGTCGCGGAACGCGTATTGCCTTCGTGCACCCCGGGGATCTCGGCGGCACGCTCATCGAGCTCGTGGAGCTGAGCGATGTATAGAGACGTCGACATCAAGGGTGGCGCCGGTGAGATGGAGGCTGCGGTGATCGCAGTCGTGCTCGACCGGATCAACCGTGAGGAGATCGCTGCACGTCAGGGCAGGGGTGACCCGAGGCCGGGTCTCCCCGCCTGGGTCACGGCGATCCGGGACTGGGACGAAGCCGATACCGGCTTCGGCAACCCCAGCCAGTCCGCTCGCACCTGGGGTTAGCTGCCGGGGGCTCTTCGTCTGGCCAGCACTTCACTCATCTCGGGCGATCGCATCAGGGCCGAGACGCCCAGGAATGCCGCCAACGTGGTCACCGCACCGAGAAGGCCCACGCCGAGACCGGCGAGAACCGTCATGGGGTCGTCTCCCATCACGGCGTCGACGACCAGGAGACCCATCCCCGCGGCGACGCCTGCCGACAGCATCGCTCGAAGGAATGCCGGAAGGAGCCGTCGCACCGGCCCCCAGCCCGAGTCGTAACCCCACGCCACCAGCATCCCCAGCGAATAGGCGATCATTATCACAGTCGAGGCAAGGGCGTATCCCTCGATGCCGTACACCTGATACAGCCCAAGCCAGGTGGGGATGGCCACCAGCGTGAACAACGTTCCCACCAGCACGGGTGTCCACATCTTCCTCTTCGCATAGAAGTGTCGGGCCAGGAGTTGGTGCATCCCCCACGCCGGGATCGAGAAGGCGTAGATGACGAGCAGACCGGCGACGATGTCGGCGTCCTCCGCGGTGAACTGCCCGTATTGGAGGATGACGCGAACCAAGGGTCGGGCCAGCACGACCAGGCCCGCGGTGGCCGCGGCGGCGACGAACAACGTGTTCCGGGCGGCGCGGCCGGTCGTCTCGACCAACTCGTCGTCGGCGCCTCGCGCGGCGAGACTGGCCAGGAAGGGGAAGGCGGCCACACCTGCGGCCTGCGCGATGACACCGACCGGGACCATGTTGAGCCTTCGTGCGAAGGAAAGGGCAGCCGTGGCACCCGCTTCGACCTGGCCGAAGAAGCGCACGAACTGCTCGTCGAGGACCGCGACGGATTGACCGATCATCAGCGGTATCGCCAGGACCACGTACTCCCGCACGCTCGACTCTCCGGGCGCGGTCCTGGTGAACCACGTGCCGGTTCGTCGCGCCCCGAGCCATTGCAGCCCGAAGTTGCCCACCGCCGCCCCGGCCACGGCTCCGATCAGGAAGGCCTCGGGTGAGGGATCCCCTGCCGCCTGGCCGAGTAGGCCGCCACAGATGATCCCCAGGTTGTAGACGATTGGGGCCAATGCCGGGAATATGAAGTGCTTGTGCGTGTACTGCACCGCCATGAGAAGGGCGCCGAGGACCAGGAAGATCTGTGCGGGGAGGACGATCCTGGTCATGGTGACCAGCCGTGCCTGGTCGCCGATGTCGGGGAACAGCGTCTCGACCAAGGGGCCGGCGGCCAGCCACATCGCTGTGGTCAGCCCGACGATGGCCCATGCCACGAATCGAAAGACCGATGTGAAGGCCCTGCTGGCTGCGTCCCGATCCCCCTTCTCGAGATGCCGGCTCAGGATGGGGACCAGGGTGATGGTCAGGTACGCACCGGCGAGCAGGTAGTTGAGGAGATCGGGGATCAGAAACGCGTCGAAGTAGAGATCAGCCTCGGCGTCCGCCCCGACGAGCGTGGCGATGAGGGCATCTCGTCCCAACCCGAGGAGCCGCGACGCCAGGACACTGGCGGCGATGACCGCGGCTGCCGTCCCCATCCTGATCGGCCTGCTCACGACTGGGCGTGCTCCCGCAGCCCGGCTGCGACCTCTTCCGGCACGATCAGGTCGCCATAGCCCGTGCCCAGGCACAGACCGGGTTTGTAGGTGCCGTGGTAGTCGCTGCCGCCGGATACGGCCAGGTCGAAGCGTCGGGCGAGGTCGGCATAGCCTTCGCGCTCGTGACGGCGGTAGCTCGAATAGAGGGCTTCCAGACCCACGAGCCCGGCGCCGACGAGCCCACTCAGCAGCTTCGCCATCCCGTCCGCGGTGGTGATGCCGAGTGTGTGGGGGTGCGCCAGCACCGGAACCGCACCGGACTCCCTCGCCAGCCGTATCGCATCCTCTGGCTCCAGTCTCGGGCGGCCGACGTATGCGGGACGCCCGTTGCCCAACCACTCGTCGAAGGCCGTCTTGATGTCGGGCACGTAGCCCTTCTTCACCATCACGGCGGCGATGTGGGGTCTGCCGACGGATCCTTTCCCGGACTCCTCGAGAACCTCGTCGACGGTCAGAGGCAGCCCGGCCTCGGCGAGTAACTGGACGATCCGGGCGTTCCGCGTGCCACGTCCCCTCTGGAGCTCGCCCAGACGGTTTTGCAGAGGGCCCGAGCCGGGTGGGAGCCACAGGACGACCAGGTGCATTCCGCCGTGCCGATGTTCGAGAGACAGCTCCACACCGGGGATCACCTCGATCCCCGCCCGCTCGCCGGCTTCGATCGCTTCGGTCACGCCCTCTTGGGTGTCGTGGTCGGTGATGGCCAGCATGCCGACCCCACATTTGGCTGCGGCCTCGACGAGACGACTCGGGGGGTCGGACCCGTCCGAGGCAGTCGAGTGGGTGTGCAGGTCGACAATCATCAGCTGACGGCGTCGATGATGGCCGGTCGTGCCGTCAAGAACCGGATATCTCGGTGGTTATAGACTCGATGTAGACCGTCTCGAGGGGGAGGCTCTGCTCCCTCGACCCGGGGGCGACGGCGGTGTCGACGGCCATGATCCCTTCGATGGCCTCCTGACCGGATACGACCGTGCCGAGCACGTTGAAGTTGTTGGTGAGGAAGCGGCCGCTGTCACCGGTGATGACGAAGAACTGTGACCCCGTGCTGCGGGAGCCACGGTTGGCCATCGCCACCACACCCTCCTCGTACTCGAAGTCATCCTCCGGGTACTCGTCGGCTATCACATAGCCAGGGCCACCGGTCCCGTCGGCATTGGGGTCGCCGCCTTGGAAGAGGAAATCCTCCGAGACGCGATGGATGACCTGGCCGTCGTAGAACCCTTCTTGGGCCAGGAAGGTGAAGGAGTTGACCGTCTCCGGCGCTTCCTCGAGGTTGAGGTCGATGACGATCTCGCCACAGGACGTCACGATAGTTGCGGTCGCCGAAGGGGCATCGGCCAGGCCGGCGACGGTCCCCGGCTCGCTGAAGGTCATCACCTGCTCGCTCGGAGGCTGATCCCCTCCACAAGCCGTGGTTTGGTCGCGGAAGTCGTCGTAGGAGCCTGGAAGGTCTTCCTGTTCGCCTTCGAAGAGACCACTGACGGCGAAGATGCCCACGACGATCACACCGAACACCAGGGCAGTGAGGAGTCTGCGGCCGAGCTCACGACGGGCCTCATGCTTGCGTTCGGCCTCCCGCTTGGCGGCGCGTCTCTCCTTCTGACGCTGTCGTCGGTCGCTCATCGCGGGCGCGACTCTAGGACGGGGAGTCGACGAATAGGCAGCCGGGTGTTTCGTGTTCTCGCTGTGGAGGCTCCAAACTGTGCAGAACATGCCGGTAGTCGTTCAGAAGTACGGCGGAACCTCCGTGGCCGACACCTCACGGATCAAGGTGGTCGCCGACCGTGTCGTGAAGACACGCGAGGAGGGCAACGAAATGGTCGTGGTCGTTTCTGCCATGGGAAAGACCACCAACGACCTGCTGGAACTGGCTGCTCGGGTGAGCACCTCCCCACATCCCCGTGAGATGGACATGCTGCTCACCGCGGGTGAGCGGATCTCGATGGCCCTTCTCGCCATGGCCCTGCACGACCGGGGGGCTCCGGCTGTCAGCTTCACCGGATCACAAGCCGGGATACTCACCGACTCGGCCCACGGAGGTGCGCGGATCACCCGGATCACCGGAGAGCGGGTGAAAGACTCCCTCGCCCGGGGGATGGTCGTGATCGTGGCCGGGTTCCAGGGCGTCGACCCGGACTCGAAGGAGGTGACGACTCTGGGACGGGGCGGATCGGACACGACAGCGGTCGCTTTGGCGGCGACGCTCGGAGCCGAGGTATGTGAGATTCTCACCGATGTCGACGGTGTATTCACAGCCGATCCGCGCGTGGTCCCCGAGGCGAGACTCCTCGATGAGGTCGGCTATCCGCAGATGCTCGCGTTGGCGGCCTCCGGAGCAGGAGTGCTCATGCCCCATTCCGTCGAGTTTGCCCGCGACCACGCCGTGCCACTTCATGTCCGCTCATCCTTCTCCGACCGCGAGGGGACCTGGGTGAGATCCGACGCGCCGGCACATGCGCTGGCCGGCATAGCTCATTCGACCGACGCGGGCCGAGGGCTCGTGACGCTGGTGGGGACGGAAGCGAGCGCCATATTGGACAGAGCGGTGACCGAGCTCGACGGGAACGGGATAGCCGCGGCCCCGGTCGACTCGAGCGACGACTCGGCGAGCATCTCAGTCGATGCGGAACAAACCGAGAAGGCTGTGACGTTGCTACACGCTCGGCTCCTACGAGAGGAGAGTTCGAAATGACCACAGTCGCAGTAGTAGGGGCCACCGGTGTCGTGGGCCGTACCATGCTCTCGATCCTCGCCGAACGTGACTTCGACGCAGACACGCTGCGTCTGGCCGCTTCGGAGCGCTCCGCCGGGTCAACCCTGGACACCTACCTCGGATCGGTCGAGGTGGAAGACCTCGCCACCCTCGACCCATCCGGCATCGACATCGCCCTCTTCTCGGCGGGCGGAGATCGGTCCCGGGCGCACGCCCGCCGATTCGCCGACGCCGGAGCGGTGGTCGTGGACAACTCGTCGGCCTTCCGGATGGATCCCGGCGTGCCGCTGGTCGTCGTCGGCGTCAACGACGAGGCGGCCAAACACCACCAGGGGATCGTCGCCAATCCGAACTGCTCGACGATGACGCTCATGATGGCCGCCGGGCCGCTGCACGAGGCCGCAGGGCTCCGTTCGATCGTCACCACCTCCTATCAGGCCGTCGCCGGCTCGGGTCAGCAAGGGGTCGATGAGCTTCTCGCACAACAGGGCCCTCTCGGGAAGGATGTAGCGGCGCTCATGGCTGGCGGTTGGGAGGATCCGGGGTCGACGATCTACGAGCGACCCATCGCCTTCAACGTCCTCCCGATGGCAGGGTCGGTCGTCGAGATGGGCTACACCGATGAGGAGATGAAACTCGTCAACGAGTCGAGGAAGATCCTCGACATCCCCGATCTGTCGGTGGAGCCGACCTGTGTTCGTGTGCCCGTCCTCGTGGGGCACGGTCTGGCTGCAACTCTCCGTTTCGAGCGACCGATCGCAGCAGACGAGGCCATGGCCATCCTCAACTCGGCACCGGGTGTCGCGGTTTGGAAGGACCGGACACCCACTCCGCTCGACAGCGCCGGAATGGACGACGTCCTCGTGGGCCGCATCAGGGAAACGGTGTCTGAGCGAGGTGGGATCAATCTCTGGGTGGTCGGCGACAACCTGCGCAAGGGTGCTGCATTGAACGCGATTCAGATCGCCGAATTGCTCGTTTGAGCCCGGTCTAGTCGTCGCGGAGGAGGGCAGCCATCCTCCGGCGGAGAGCCGGATGTGCGTTCTTCAGACCCAACTCGAGGGCGAACTTGGCGTCCTCGCTCACGTCGAGGACGACGGCCTCGCCCTCGGCGCGAATGTGGAACCCGTCGGGCATTGCCGAGATCCTCATGGCGTCACGGTCCCATACCGCCACGTCCTCCGAGCCGATCGTCATGGTCAGCCGGTTGTCGGTCAAGTCGACGATGACGGGCAGGGGTTGGGTGTCCTCCCCCTCGATCTGGAGTTGTGCGTCGTAGGTAGTCATTCTCGCCCCGAAGACGATGTCTACAGGATACCCCAGGAACCCAATCCGAAAAGGGTTTCGTGGTGTGACCGGTCTCAAATGACTAGTCACCTGCCGGTCTTGCGTTCTGGGCGTAGAAAGCCGCCCCAGGCGAGGCTTTCTACGCCCAGAACGGTGGATCTGGCGTGACGCGATGGGGCCGATACAATCTGGGCGATCGGGACGTGGCGCAGTTTGGCAGCGCGCAGCGTTCGGGACGCTGAGGTCGTCGGTTCAAATCCGACCGTCCCGACTCAGAAGGTGCTGGTCAGAGGCTTGCAGTCAGGCCTCGGGCCGGCACCTCGGTCGTTTCGTCCCGCCTTTATTCCGCGTCCAGACCCTGGCAGGTTGACGACGGCAGCCCCAGGATCGACATCTGCCGGCGCAGGGCCAACAGGAATCATCCGAGTAGTCAGCTGTGTCCGTGCCGAGATTGCCTGCCGACTCGAAGAATACGGCTTCGGCGAGCAGTTCGGTCGCCATCGCCGCCGAGACGACCCGCAGGCCATCGTCCGTGCACTCTCGTAGGGGCTCCCAGGGTCCGGCTGGTGAGCGGTCTGACCCGCCAGGTAGACGATGAACTCGACGAAGCGGTTCTGCTTGAGCCAGACCCGGGGTCGCTTGACCTTCCAGTCGACTGGAAGGTGTATACAGGGGGTGAGACTTCAAGGAGTGATCGAAGATGCAACTGATCTCAACGTACGCGACTGCTTGGGGAGTGGTGCTGGCCGACCCTGACGGTTGGGGTCATATGGGTGGCTGGGGATGGGGAATGTCCATCTTTGGCTGGGTGTTCATGGTCGCGGTGGTCGGGCTCCTGGTCTGGCTGATCGTCACCTCGATCCGCAGACCCGATCACCCGGCCTCCGGGGAACGCAGCGCACTCGATGTCCTCGATGAGCGGTATGCCCGTGGTGAGATCGAGCGCGAGGAGTACCTGGAGCGGCGAGCCGACCTGGAACGATGAGATGACTCACGACCACGCAACTGAAACACACAATCCCATGTCCACGGCATCCCCGCATGATCATGCCGGCTCCGACACCGCCGAGGCGCATCGTGGCGGCCACCAAGGTGGCCATGACAAGCACGAGGGTCACAGCGTTGCCATGTTCCGGGACCGATTCTGGTTGTCGCTGGGTCTGACGCTTCCGGTGCTCTTCTTCAGTGAGACGATCCAAGACTGGTTCGGGTACGCCGCTCCGTCCTTTCCCGGCTCGGATTGGGTGTCCCCGGTGTTGGGAACGGTGATCTTCGTCTATGGCGGCACTCCCTTTCTCAAGGGGGCCGTCCGTGAGGCCAGAGACCGTCTGCCCGGGATGATGCTGCTGATCGGCATGGCGATCACCGTCGCCTTCGTGGCGTCGCTAGCCACCACGTTTGGTTGGTTCGATCTCGAATTCTGGTGGGAGTTGGCCGCGCTGATCACGGTCATGTTGTTGGGTCATTGGATGGAGATGCGCTCCATAGGACAGGCCCGTGGCGCGTTGGCCGCTCTGGCCGAGCTGCTGCCCGACGACGCAGAGCGGGTGACGGACACGGGCACCGAGACCGTCGCTACCCACGAGCTGGAGGTCGGAGATGTCGTACTGGTCCGGCCGGGTGGCCGTGTTCCCGCCGATGGGACAATCACTCAGGGACAAGCCGAGTTCGACGAGTCGATGGTCACCGGCGAGTCACGGCCGGTGAGTCGAGGCGGCGGTGAGCGTGTGGTCGCCGGGACCGTGGCCACCGACAACGCGGTGCGTGTCGAGGTCGACGCAGTCGGAGAAGACACCGCGCTCGCCGGGATCCAACGCCTGGTCGCTCAAGCTCAGGAGTCACGTTCCCGGGCCCAGGTCCTGGCCGACCGGGCAGCCGCGCTGTTGTTCTATGTCGCGGTGTCGGCGGCAGTCCTGACCGCCGTTTCCTGGGTCGCGGCCGGTGAGACCGATCAGGCGGTCGTGCGCACTGTCGCCGTGCTCGTGATCGCATGCCCCCACGCCCTGGGTTTGGCCATACCCTTGGTCGTCTCCATATCGACCGGGATGGCGGCACGCAACGGGATCCTCGTCAAGGATCGTCTCGCCCTGGAGCAGATGCGCACCGTCGGCGTTGTTCTCTTCGACAAGACCGGGACCCTCACCAGGGGGAGACATGTTGTGCGCGACGTGGTCGCCGTCGACGGCGACACCGATCGTGTCTTGGCGCTGGCTGCAGCTGTCGAGGCGGACTCCGAGCACCCGCTGGCCCGGGCCATCGTCGTTGCGGCAGGGGAAAGAGGTAGCTACCCGACGGCCGCTTCCTTCCGGTCGATGAGCGGTCGGGGCGTCGAGGCAACCGTCGACGGGGACGTCGTCGCCATTGGCGGCCCGGCGCTCATGGCCGAGCGCGGTCTCGCCGTGCCCAGCGAAATCGTGGACGCAGTCGACACTTGGCGAGCCCGAGGGGCGTCGGTCCTCAACGTCATCCGTGGCGACAATGTGATTGGGTCGCTGTTTCTGGAGGACGAGATCCGCCCCGAGTCGCGTGAAGCGATCGACGAGCTTCACCAACTCGGTGTTCAGGTCGCGATGATCACGGGTGACGCCGAACAAGTTGCGAACGCGGTAGCTGACGATCTGGACATAGATGATGTGTTCGCCGAGGTGTTGCCTGAAGACAAGCACTCCAAGGTCGAGGAGTTGCAGGAGAGGGGACAGTCCGTCGCCATGGTCGGTGACGGTGTGAACGACGCCCCGGCGTTGGCACAAGCCGACGTCGGGATCGCCATCGGTGCCGGGACGGACGTGGCAATCGAGTCGGCGGGTGTCGTGCTCGCCTCCGATGATCCGCGTGCTGTCGTCGCAGTCCGTCGTCTCTCTGGAGCCGGCTATCGGAAGATGTTGCAGAATCTCGGCTGGGCCGCCGGCTACAACGTGCTGGCCATACCCCTGGCTGCGGGTGCCCTGGCCTGGGCCGGAATCGTCCTCGGTCCGGCCGTGGCGGCGCTGCTGATGAGCGCATCCACTGTGATAGTGGCGATCAACGCCCAGTTCCTCCGTCGTCTCGATCTGAGTGCAGGGAGATGAGGAACCCGGCTGCGAGAACGATCGCGCTGGTCGGCGTGCTGTCGGTGGTACTGGGGAGCTGTGCGGCTGAGCCGGCCACGATCGAGGCGGACATAGAGCCACAAGACCCCCAGTTGGTGGCGGCGGGAGAAGAGCTCTACACGTCCAACTGCGCCGAATGCCACGGCGACGACCTTCGTGGCACCGATGCCGGTCCGGCGCATCTGTCGGAGGTCTACGTGCCGAGTCATCATTCAGACGGTGCTTTCCTGGTGGCGGTTCGCGCCGGCTCACCACAGCACCATTGGGACTTCGGCGCGATGCCACCCGTAGAAGGTCTCACCGACTCGGATGTGGAGGCGATCGTCGCCTTTGTCCGAGAACGTCAGCGAACGGAAGGGTTTGAGTCCTACCCGCCGTGACGCCGGACTGCTCCGGCACGTCCCGAGCTTCGTTCCATAGCCGGCTTGTTCAGGACTCGACGGTTATGGCGAGATGCATCCCGGCCTCATAGTGACCGGCGATATGGCAGGCGAACTCCAGATCGGCCCCGACCGCATCCTCGGGGAAGGTGAAGTCGAAGGAGAAGGTCTCACCCGGCTCCAGATCGTCCTCCTCGACCACGTACAGGGCAATCTCGTCCATCTCCTCCATGTCCATCGCGCCGGGATCGATGGGCTCGACGATCATCAACTCGTGTGCTGCCTGCCCTTCGTTCTCGACCACGAAGTGATAGGTGTCACCGGCGGTGAACGTCGTCACGTCTGACGTGATCACTTGTCCCGTAGACGTCTCTGTGGTCGTCAAGTGCACCTCGTTGTCGTTTCCCGCACACGCCGACACCAGGAGCGCGACAACTGCCATCGTCTCAAGCAGTCCTCTTCTCATGTCCGTCCTCTCGGTTGGCGGACCGCCACCAAGGGCGTCGTTGATACGAGGATCCGACGTCGGTGTGCGACTGCCAAGGGCCATTGGTCCTTGACCGCGTGTCAGTCCTTGATCTGAGAGCCGAGGTGTCAGCCTCCACCGGCGACACTGATGACCTGGGAGAGGTGGAGCACGAGTGTCACCGCGAGCCCGATGGCCAAGGGCACCGTGGCCGAGGCCGCCGTGGGCCAGGCCCACTCACGACCCGGTTTGTTGTCCCTGGGCCCTTCCAGTGCGCGGATCCGATAGGCGGCGAGTGCCGAGGGTGCGAGCGAAGCGAGCTTCCTCACCGCTGAACTGACGTCCGCCCTCGCCTCTCCGGATCTGGCCGATGCCAGCTCGTCGGCCCAACGCTCCAACGCGAGACGCAACGCGTTGTTCGCCCTGGCCCTCCACGGCAGAAACCACATCCCCGAGTTGACCGCCGCACCGAGGAGGAGGAAGCGCACGTGATGATGCTCGAGATGAGCCACCTCATGACGCACGACCGCCTTCAGCTCGTGACGCTCGAGCTTCCCTGCGAGGTCCGATGACAGAACGACCTGTGGGGTGTCTCCGGGTAGCGCCACCGCCCATCGGGTCCGCATCGGCAGGAACACCGCGGAATGGCCCCCGACGGGTGTAGCGACACGCGCCGCGGCTTCCCTCCGCAGCGTGGAATTGGCGCGAAGTGTGCCGACCACGCCCCTGATGGCTTGCCCGCCTATGACGATTGCCAGAAGCCCGGCGAAGGCACCGAAGGCCGTGGGGTCGCCGAAGAGATGGCCGCCGAGCGAGCGGCACGCCGCGGCGAGACGTTCGAGACCGAGAAGCGTGAACCCAAGTGGGAGCGAGGCGTGGATCAACGATGCTTCGAAGAGGACAAAGCCTGCACCCAGAGATGCGGCAAGGACCAGAGCCCACGCACGGGGACGCCGCGTGCGGCGAACGGCGGGAAGCGCCGCGGCAGGCAAGGCGACGAGGAGCAACGACAGGATCAGCCGCGCTCCGTTCACAATCCCAGGATCCTGCGGAGACGCGACCGGTCGTCCGGTGGCAGCCGATCGACGAACTCGAGCAGAGCAACAGGCCGGTCATGGGATCCCTCCAGAGCCTCCTCCATGCGCGAGGCGACGTGCTCCTCGCGGGTGTCCACGGCGCGGTATTGAAAGGCCTTGCCTTGCCTGCGACGCTCCACGCGGCCTTTCTCGAACAGCCTGGTGAGAACGGTGCCAACAGTCGTCGGCGCGACCTCCCGGGAGAGACGACCTCTCACCTGGGTTGGGCTGGCCCAGCCGCCATCATCCCATAGGACGTCCATGACTGCGTTCTCCAATATGGGGCGACGCGCCATGGGCTCCTCGGGTCGGGCGGTGGAGGATAGCCACGATCCAAGACCGACGTACTACAAATTGTAGCCGTCGAAGTCCGACATTATGTAGTAGGTTCGACGGCCCTATGGAGAGATCGAAGCGTCGCGACCTGGCCATCGTGGCCGCCGCGTGGCTCGTTTTGACCATCGTGGTCGAATGGTGGGCTTTCCAGGCCTCGCTGCATCCCGAGGGCGCTTCGGACGAGGCAGAGATCATCGACGGCGCCTTCGACCTGCTCTTCTACCTGGGAATCCCGGTCCTCACCTTCGTGCTCGTCGTCCTGGTCTATTCGGTGTGGAGGTTTCGTAGCAGCGACGGCTCCGACGGCCCGGCGGTCAAGGACGACCGTCGGTTCTCCTGGTCGTGGCTGGTCGTGACGGCCGGGCTGGCGGTGTTCGTCACGATCAACCCGGGATTGAAAGGTCTGGCTGAGCTGGCGGCCGACGACGAGGCACCTGACCTGACAGTCGAAGTCACTGCTGAGCAATGGAATTGGACATTCAGCTACGTGGATCACGACCTCACCATGGAAAAGGCCGACGAGCTGGTGCTTCCCCAAGGGGAGCGTATCTTGCTTCGGGTCACCTCCACGGACGTGATCCACTCGCTGTGGATCCCGGCTTTTCGAGTCAAGATCGACGCAGTCCCCGGGCGCGTCAACGACGTGTACATGACTCCCACTCGCGCCGGCGGCTTCGCGACCGATTCCCAATTCCGCATCCAGTGCGCCGAACTATGTGGCACGGGTCATCCGAGGATGAGGGCCGACGTGAGTGTCGTCAGCCCCGGTGAGTTCGACTCGTGGATCGAGGAGCAAGGGAGGCAGTGATGACTCGGAGGAGCACGACGCAGTGGTGAGTGTGGTCAGGGGCTTCGCAGGTGGTGCCGTCGGGTTCGCCGTGGGCGCGGGGCTGATGACGGCGATCCGCGCCATGGGTGGAGCAGAGCCATGGGACCTCGAGACGGCGGCACTCGGTGGGTGGCTGTTCGGCCTCATCGGCTGGCTGCTTGGCGTAGGGGTGTGGAAGTACTGGGTGAGACGATGGTTCGGGCGACCGCTCGCCTCCTACGAGACGACCGGGTGGCGGCGCTACTTCTCCTTCGACACCGACCACAAGGTGATCGGCACCCAGTACCTCGTCACCTTCCTCTTCATGTTCTTCCTAGCCGGCCTGTTTGCCATGTTGATGCGGACGGAGTTGGCCAACTCGGGTCGGGGCTTTCTCGACAGCCCGTCCACCTACAACACCGTGATGAGTCTTCACGGGACGATGATGATCTTCGTTGCCGTGGCGGCAACCGCGGGTGCCTTCGGCAACTACGTCGTCCCGCTGATGATCGGCGCTCGAGACATGGCTTTTCCCAAGCTGAACGCCTTGAGCTACTGGCTGGTGCCGCCGGTGATCTTCCTGCTCATCGGCTCATTCCTGGCCGGCGGCTACGACACCGGTTGGACCGGCTATGCACCACTGTCGACCACCAACGCCAGTGGCCAGCTCTTCTTCGGCCTGGCCTTCTTCACTCTGGGCCTCTCCTCGATTCTCGGGGCGATCAACTTCCTGGCCACCATCATCAGGCTCCGTGCACCGGGGATGCGCTGGACACGTCTCCCGATCTTTGTCTGGGCGATCTTCGTGACGGCAATCCTGGCGGCATTCTTCACCCAGTTCGTCGGGGTGGCGATGCTGATGGTGATACTCGACCGCGTGGCCGGGACAGCGTTCTTCGCCGCCGACGCCGGAGGCGCGCCGCTTCTCTACCAACACATCTTCTGGTTCTACTCCCACCCAGCCGTCTACATCATGATCCTCCCCGCCTTCGGGATCACACTCGAGTTGGTCGCTCACTTCTCCCGCAAACCCCTCTTCGCCTACAAGTGGGCGGTGGCCGGGCTGATCGGGATCACTGGGATGAGCATGACCGTGTGGGCCCATCACATGTTCACCACCGGCATCTCCGATGCGATACGGGCACCGTTCCTCGCCACCACCGAGTTGATCTCCATCCCGACCGGGTTCATCTTCCTATCCGCCCTGGGGACGCTGTGGGGCGGACGGCTGCGGCTCAAGGTGCCGATGCTCTTTGCGCTGGGAGTGCTGTTCAACTTCCTCATCGGAGGCCTGACCGGGGTGTTCCTCGCCGACGTGCCGGTCGACATCCAATTGCAGGACACATACTTCGTGGTGGGCCACCTCCACTACGTCATCTTGGGCGGCGGCATATTCGGGTTGTTCGCCGCTATCTATTACTGGTTCCCCAAGATGACGGGACGCATGTACTCGGAGCGTCTAGGCCGGGTCCACTTCTGGTGGATGCTGATCGGCTTCAACGTCACCTTCCTTCCCATGTTCCTCCTGGGGTTGCGGGGGATGAACCGCCGCATCGCCGAGTATCTCCCGGAGCTGGAGTCGACCAATGTCTTCATCAGCGTTGCCGGCTTTCTGTTGGGGGCAAGCTTCATCGTGTTCCTCTGGAACTACATCAGGTCCTGGGCTCGCGGCCCCGCCGCGGAAACGAATCCTTGGAGGATCCGCACCCTGGAATGGCAAACCGCGTCACCACCGTCACACGAGAACTTCGACGGTGACCCGGTGGTTACAGGTGATCCATACGGCTACGGCGAGGACGGGCCGGATCATGCCGAGATCGAGCCGCCGAGAGTCGGCACTGGTGTGGAGGGACCGACGTGAGCGGCACCGATCCGGCCAAGGCACTGAGGATTGGCCGCAACGTGTTCGTGGGCCTTGCCGTGGCGACGGCCGTGGAGTTCGTGATCGCCATATCGACCGTGCCCGGTGCCCTGGTGCTCATCCTGATCGTTGCGCTGATCAAGGCGTGGCTGATCGTGGTGTACTTCATGCACGTCGGTCAGCTGCGGGGAGGCTCGTGAGATGGTGACGGCCACCGAAACCCCGGCGCTGGCACAGGAACGGACCAACAAGCTGGGGCTTTGGCTCTTCATCGCATCGGAGTCGATGATCTTCCTGGCTCTCCTGGCAGCTCGGTTCTACCTCCAGGGCACCGACGTCCCCGAGCACGCCAACCAGGTCATAGCCCTGATCATCACCAGCATCCTGCTGCTCTCGAGCATCAGCGCCTACACCGCCGAGGTTGCCTACTCACATGGCGATCAGCGGCTCTTTGGCCGGGCAATGCTCGCAACGGTCGTGCTGGGGCTCGCCTTCCTCGTCGGCGTCGTCTTCGAGTGGGCGGAGGCGTTCGAGTACTTCCCACCAGGAACCGGATTCGGGACCGTCTTCTTCTCCATGACCGGGATGCACGCCTTTCACGTGGTGACCGGGATTCTCTTCCTGGGGGTCGTCTGGAGACGTGGCCGCGCCGAGCCAGAGGGCGATCCGTGGCCGGTCGAAGCCGGGGTGAAGTACTGGCACTTCGTGGACGTGGTCTGGGTGTTCTTCTACCCGGCCCTGTATCTGATCAACTGAGACAAGGAGGAACGAGATGAGAAAGACAACTGTGCTGGTTGGAGTACTTGCGCTGGTGGTGGCTGCATGCGGTGGGGGAGGAGACACCATCGCCGACGGTGGCGAGGTGACCATCGTCATGACGGAGTATCAGTTCGAGCCGTCCGAGATACATCTCGCCGTCGGCACCACCGTGACCTTCGTCCTGACCAACGAAGGGGAGAAGGATCACGAGCTCATGGCAGGCGACGAGGTGCATGTAGAAGACGGAACCCCACACGGGTTCGAAACCGACTTCTTCGACACCGTCGCGGATCTGACCATCGACCCGCCCGACGCGCTGGAGACAGAGATGGAGGGCATGGACATGGGTGACGAGTCCATGGACGACGAGTCGATGGACGACGAGTCGATGGACGAGGAGATGTCCGATACGACCATGGGCGACATGGAGGACGACGACGAGCACATGGACATGGATGTGATGGTCGTGCGTGAGCCCGCCCAGACAGCCCGGATCACCTTCACCGTCACCGAGGATTCGATCGGTGAGTGGGAGTTTGGCTGCTTCGAGGAAGACGGCGCCCACTGGGACGACGGGATGAGAGGGACCATCATCGTCGAAGAGGCCTAGCCGGCGTCAACCAAGCGGCGCTCTGCGGGCCAAACGCGGGCACGACATCTCCCGGATACGGTGTCTCCGTGGAAACCGAGCCATGTCCCGGGTGCTACGCAGAGCTGGTACCGGTCGACGGGCCGACACATCGCTACATCGGCTCATCGGCCGCATGTTGGGATCTGTACACACGGATGTTGGCCGGCGATCCGCCGCTGACACCTAGCCCTCGGACACCGCTGCTGGTTGACGCGTATGCCGCCCAGCACCCAGGTGGCATCTCGCCTCAGGCCACCCAGTCGGCTGCCATTCACCTGGTTGTGCTCGAAGCGGTGCTGGCGAGACGCTTCCCGATCGAGCACGTCGTCGATCTCCGAGTCGCCGCGGTGGAAGTCGGCCGGGAGTGGGACGGCTACCCGAAGCTCGATCCGGTACCGTCGACCTGGGAGATCACCATCGGGGATCTGGCGTCGACACGCGACGTGACCGAACGATCGTCACAGTTCGGTCGATACGTTGAGTCGGTATGGCGAAGTTGGGTCGATCTGCATGGCGAAGAGGTGGCCGACTGGTGCTCGATCGCCGTCGAGAGGCTTTGATCTCTTCGAGCCCCTTCTCCAGCCGCGACCGAGTCGATGTGAGCGCTCAGGCCGGCTCGTGGTCGAAGAAGTGGGCGTTGTGGAGGAAGCCGTGGACGCTGAAATGCCGCGTTGCCTCATCCCGGTGAGGTGGGAAGACCGCTGCCGACGCAATGGCACCGATCACGCAGGCAGATCCACAGATGGAGAAGGCGAGCCCGAAGTTCCCGATGTCGCCCAGCCAGCCACCCAGAATCGGGAAGATGATCCCCCCGAGGCCATACGACAGGAACACCCATGGGTAGTTCCGACCGACGGCACCGTTGCCGAACTCGTCGGCGGTGAGAGCGGGAAACAGGGCGAAGTTGCCTCCGAAGTTGAATCCGATCAGAGCCGCGGCCAGATAGAGCGTCCACTCTGCTCCGGCCATGGGCACGAACAGGAAGAGGAACGCCCCCTGGGTGATGGTCATGGTGACCACCGACCGCTTACGACCCAGCTTGTCGCTCAACGTGCCCCAGATGATCCGTCCCAGACCGTTGGCGATGCTGAAGAACACCGCCATGGCCGTGCCGGCGATGGCGCTGGCCTCGACATCGCTGAGACCGGCTTCGGTCAGAGCCTCGATCGGGTAGAGCTTCATCAGCCCGATGGCCATCAACCCCGCTCCTGCACTCACGGCGAAGGTGAGCGAGATCAAGTGGAATTGCGGGGTCCGGAGCATCTCCCTCGGTGAGAAGTCCTCGCCCCCTGAGCCGGGCACCTCGGGTGGGGTGAAACCGGGTGGAAGCCAGTCTTCCGGAGGCATCCTCATCGCTATCGAGCCGACAGTCACCATCGCGGCGAACGTGATGCCGTAGACGAGAAAGGTCCCATCGAGACCGACGTTTTCGATCAGATTCCCCCACGAGCCCGCCAGCTTGACCCAGCCCAGGGCTCCGAAGCCGAACCCGGCGACTGCAACACCTGTGATCATGCCCTTGTGGTCGGGGAACCAGCGCATGCCGACCGCGATCGGGACCACGTATGCCAGACCGATCCCTGCTCCGCCGATGAGGCCGACACCGATGAGAACCGGCCAAAGCGAAGTTCCACCACCGATCGCGGCCAGGGCATATCCGGCCCCCAGCGTGAGCCCACCGGCGAAGGCGAGGCGACGAGGGCCCCAATTGGCGAGGTTCCGCCCGGCCATGACCATGACGACGGCGAAAGTGGCCAACCCAACCGAGAAGACGATCTGAGTCTGGACGTTGCTCCAACCGGCCTCTCTCAGACCCGGTGTGAAAACTGACCAGGCATAGATGGCTCCCAGGCAGAGTTGGATCAAGACGGCACCGATCACGACTGGCCACCGACTCTTGACCCCAATCGGTGTCACGACACTCGACACACCCTCACCTCGCAGACTTCCGCAGTCGGGTCACTTTCCCAAGATTGGTCGAATCGGATGGTCGGCGATATGGCCGGTCGGGCCTTTGCGGCCGGTCTTTTGTCCCGGTTTCAAGTCGGTCGACCGCCCCGCTAGATCCATCCATTCAATGCAGTCCTCACGGCCATATCCCCCTCTGCTCGGTGGCTCGGCGGCATCGTTGTATTGCCACCACGTGGGCGGCGATACGGAGGTCGGGACGGGAAAGGTCCTGGCCGTTCGGGTTCATGTCTTTCCACGCTCTCCTGTAGTCATCGATCTGGTCCAGCAACGCGGCACGGGTCGTGACCAGCGTGTCTCCGGAGCGCGCCATCGTGGCCTGGAGTCTCTCGTTCACCTCGGCCTCGCTCCAGTGCTCGTTGGCGAGATTCTGCGACCACTCGTAGAAGGAGACGACCACGCCGCCCGCGGCGCTGAGGGTGTCGGGCACCACCTGTATCCCTCTTTCGGAGAGGATGTCGTCGGCTGCTGGTGTGGTCGGGCCATTGGCGGCTTCGACGACTACTCGAGCTTGCACGTCCTTGGCATTGGCAGTGGTGATTTGAGATTCCATTGCGGCCGGGATCAGAACATCACAGGGAACCTCCAGGACCTCCCTGGGCCCCAGCGGCTTGGTGGCCGGCATGTCCACTACCGATCCGGTCTCGTCCTTGCGTGTCTCGACCTCCACGAGATCGAGGCCGTCCGGGTCGTAGATCCCTCCTCTGGTGTCGCTCACCGCGACGATCTTCGCCCCGGCCCTGCTGAAGATCCGGGCGGCGTTGCGACCCGCGTTGCCGAACCCCTGCACGGCGATCTCGAGACCCTGCACGTCGGTCAGGCCGGGGAAGGCGCCGATCGAGACGAGATGCTCGAACGAGTAGAAGAGACCTTGCGCCGTGGCGGAGTCGCGTCCTTCCGAGCCACCGAGGTCGAGCGGCTTCCCGGTGACGACCGGCAGGTTGTTCTGGCCGGGATGCATCATCGAGTACGTGTCGTATATCCACGCCATCGTCTGGGCGTCGGTGTAGAGGTCGGGTGCGGGCACGTCCGTGTATGGCCCGATGTCGTCGCCGAGCGTCGCGACGAACCTCCTGGTGAGACGTCTCTTCTCGTCCATCGACATGGTCTTCGGGTCACAGGCAACCCCACCCTTGGCCCCACCGAAGGGGATGTTGGTCAATGCGCATTTCCAGGTCATCCAGATGGCCAGTGCCTGGATCTCGGATTCGTCGACTGCGGGGTGAAAACGAACGCCACCCTTACCCGGCCCTCGAACGTCGTCGTGTAGCACCCGGTAGGCGCGGAAGTTGTGAACAAAGCCGTCGTCCATCACCACCGGCAAGGTCAGCTTGATCGTCCGTTCCGGTTCGAAGAGCAACTCGGCCATACCCCGCAGTCCCTGGAGGGGGTGGACGAAGGGAATAGCCCGCTCGAACTGACGACGAGCGACATTTCTCAGGTCGAGACGCTCCGAAGGTCTCGCGGCATCGCTCATCTGTGTCGATGCTGCAAGAAGAAGGGTGTTCCGGCTAGGAGCGTTTTGCCCCTTTCCGCCGACGAAAGGCCATTTGGCCGGGTTGCCGGTTTCGCCGCCGGTGGGAAGCTCGCCTGGCAGGGTTCGTGGACACGATGGGTCCCGCTATTGGCCACCAAACACGGTGTCGAAACCCTCTGCCACCATGCCGGTCGCCCTGTCGACGACCGACGACATCGGCTCGTGTGCCCCGGCGTCCATCCACGCCTCCATCCCACCGAGGATCGCACCGACCATGGCGCCGGCGAACACCGCGGACTCCACAGCAGGCCAACCGGCGTCGGCGACCTCGGAGGCGAGGGTGTGTCTGAGATCGTCCAGGTGCGCGGTGAACGAGTGTCTCAACTGGGGGACCTCGTCGATGAGCGTCATCTGATCGATGGCCAAGACGTCGAGCTCTGGGTCGAGCCGTCGGGAGAAGATCCGAGCCACGGCCTTGTTCATCGCTTCGATCGGGTTGGTCTCTGCCAACCGCCTCTCGAACTCTTCGAGAACAGCCTCGTCGTACTCGTCCCAGAGGAAGATGCCCTCCTTGGTCTGGAAATAGCGGTAGACCGTGCTTGGTGAGACTTCGGACTTGGCAGCGATCTCCTCGATGGTCACCGCGTCGTACGACGACTCGCCCACCAGTTCCAGCGCCGATCGCTGGATGCGACGTTGCGACTGCAGCTTCTTTCGCCGTCGGAGAGACAGCTCGGCGTCACCGGGACGTTCGAATGTCACGTTCGGCATCGTATCTGAGAACACCAACTTATGACAGTGACTTGCAAAAGAAAGTGACTAGCGCCATAGTCGGTTTGCAGGAAGGAGCCGCCATGTCAGCAGCCGTTCGCACCGCCGATCTCACCAAGACGTACGGGGAAGGAGACACCGCCGTCCGTGCTTTGCGCGACGTGAGCGTCGAGATCCCAAGAGGTGAGTTCGTGGTTCTCCTCGGCGCTTCGGGCTCGGGAAAGACCACGTTCCTCAACCAGGTCGGCGCTCTCGAGTCGCCAACTTCGGGCACCGTCGAGGCCGATGGCCACGACCTGGCGGGGATGGATGACGAGGAGCAGACCGTCTACCGCCTCAACTCGGTCGGATTCATCTTCCAGCTCTACAACCTCGTCCCGACGCTCACCGCGCTCGAGAACGTGGAGCTCATCGCCGAGCTCACCGGGAGCTCGGCATCCGACAGGGCCCGGACCGTGCTCGAGGAGGTTGGCCTGGGAGACCGGCTCGACTACTTCCCCGGTCAGCTGTCCGGTGGCCAGCAGCAGCGGGTGTCGATCGCACGCGGTCTGGTGAAGGACCCACCACTTCTCCTGGCCGACGAGCCCACCGGCGCTCTCGACGTCGCGACCGGAGTCCAGATACTCGACCTCCTCCGCCAGACCGTCGCCGACGGCAAACGCTCCGTGCTCACCGTGACCCACAACACCGACATCGCCCGCGTTGCCCATCGTGTCATCGAGCTGCGCGACGGCGAGGTCGTGAACGTCACGACCAATAGCGACCCTGCCGATCCCGACAGCGTCACCTGGTGAGTCTTCTCGACACAAAGCGAAGAAGGGACATCCGCAGACAGCGAGGTCAGTTTCTCGCCGTGTCGGTGACGATCGCCCTGGGAGTGATGCTGTTTGCAAGCACCTACGACGCCTACCGCAACCTCGACGGCTCATACAACGCCACCTACGACCGTCTTGCCTTCGCCGACATCAACGTGATCGGTGTTGCAGCCGAGTTCGCCGCTACCGCCGAGGACATCGACGGGGTGGACGAGGCCGAGGCACGGCTCGAGGCGGACCTGCCGATGCGCGTCGACGGGGACACCTTCCTTGGCCGAGTCGTCGCCTACCCCCCGGACCGCCAACCCCTGGTCGACGAGATCGACGTGGTCGAAGGCAGCTACCTCGACCCCGACGACACCTCGGCCGTCGTCATCGAGACCCATATGGCCGACCAATTCGATCTCGGTGTGGGTGACACCGTGGAAGTGCTGGCAGGTGGGTCGTGGTTGGAGGGCCACGTCGTCGGGATAGCCATCTCCGCGGAGTACATCTGGCCGGCCCGGGACAACCAGGACATCTTTCCCCTGCCCGGCACATTCGGTGTCGCCTTCGTCTCCAGTGATCTGACCGGGATCCTTCCGAGCGAGGCAGTCCGCGACGACGTGATCATCACCTACGACGACAAGGCCGATGCCGACGTCGTCGCCGAGATCGATTCCCGTGTCCGTGCCGCTGCCGAGACGGCCGGTGCGTCTGATGTGATAACCCGTGCCGACCATCCATCGAATTCGACCCTCCTACTCGACGTCAACGGGTTTGCGTCTATGTCGATCCTGTTTCCGGTGCTCTTCATGAGTGCGGCCGGCATGGCAGCGTTCGTTCTCCTCACCAGGCTGGTCTTCGCGCAGAGAGGGACCATTGGGACCCTGCGGGCCTCGGGCATGCGGCGTCAGCTCATCCTTCGCCACTATCTCTCCTACGGGATCAGACTCGGACTGGTGGCCGGGGTGGTGGGGCTGTTGCTGGGGATGGCCAGCGCCTACGCCATCACCGGTGTCTACACGGCTCAGCTCGACATCCCCGACACCGTCCGCTCCTTCCACTGGACGACGCCGGTCATCGGGATGCTATTCGCGGTCGTTGCGGGCGCGCTCGGTGCCTGGGCTCCGGCGAGACGCGCCTTCAAGGTGAGCCCGGCCGAGGCGATGCGTGGTGCCACGCCCGACGAGCCCGGCAAGCCGAGTTGGCTCGAGAAGGTGATCCCCCCATTGCGCCGTCTGCCCGTGAGATGGCTGATGATCCTGCGAGGGCTGGGGAGGAACAAGCGGAGGAGCCTGGCGACCATCCTTGGCGTAGTCCTCGGCCTGATCCTGATCATGGTCTCCTGGGGGATGATCGACTCGATACTGGTCATGCTCGACAAGCAGTTCGAGGAGGTGTCGTTGCAGGACGCCGACGTGGCCCTTGCGGCGCCGGTCACAGACGAAGCCATCCGCCCGGTGTCCGACGTGGAGGGCGTCGAGGAAGTCGAGATCGTGTCGAGACTCGACGCCACCGCCCGCTTCGAGGGTGAGTCGTTTGCGACGAGTCTCGTCGGATACGACCAAGGGACTGTGATGCATGGTTTCCCAGGCGGCGTCCCGGCAAGCGGTCTTCTCGCCGGGTCCGGGCTCACCGACCATCTGGATGTCGAAGTCGGCGACGAGTTGGTGGTCTCGCTGCCCACTCTCGGGACCGACTTCACCGAGACTCTGGTGGGTCTCCTGGATGAGCCGGTCGGCATCGTGTTGTACATCGACAGGGAGGGCATGGCCGACATCGTCGGTGACGACACTCTGGTGGCGCCCACGGTGTCACAGCTCCAGGTCGAGTTTGACGACGGAGTCGGGGCCAGGGAGACGATGATCGACGACATCGGCTCGCTGGAGGAAGTGGCCTTCGTCGCCGACTCCCGCGCCCTCTACGAACTGCTTCAGAGCTTCCTCGGGTTCTTCTACGCCTTCGTCGGCTTCATGCTCGCACTCGGTGGTGCGATGGCCTTTGCTCTCATGTACAACGCGATATCGGTCAACGTCGCCGAACGGACGCCGGAGTTCGCCTCGATGCGGGCCAACGGGCTCTCCCACGACTCCATTGCCCGTCTCATCGCGTTCGAGAACATCCTGTTGACGGTGATCGGTGTCATACCCGGGGCGGCCCTTGGCTACGTCGTCGGGATCTACTTCATGAGGCAGTTCTCCGTAGACGCCTTCACCCTCGATTTCGCGATGAGACCCTCGAGCATCGCAATCAGCATGGTCGCCATGATCGTGGCCGCGGCTCTCTCGCTGATCCCTGCGATCAGACGTGTTCGCCGGATCGACATCGGTGAGACCGTCCGCGAGCGGGCTGTGTAGAAGACGGCGCGGATCTTCGCTGGTGGGTTTGTCGGGGAGGCTCTCAGTCGAATGACTGATCGCAGGTGGCGTCCATGCCTTCGCCGTCCTGTGTCTCGAGATGGAGGGTCGGATCGGCCATGAGCAGATGTGCGTCGGTCTTGATCTGCTCGAGGTCGTAGAGCTGGTAGCTGGCGGTTCCCCTGGTCCCATAGTTGTATCGAGTGATTCTCAGCGAGGCGAGACGATCGGTCTCGACACGGGGGAGTAGCTCGACGAAGTCACCGAGACGCTCGACGGGAATGTCGGTCTCCAGGTGGCTTTCGAGAGCCTCGGCGAGTCGGCCGTACCCGGCGATCAGGTCGAACACGTCCGTGCCCTCGGCCAAGGCCCCGAGGACACAGCGCTGGCGATGCATGCGGGCGAAGTCGCCCGAGTGACGGCGGATTCGGGCGTACGCGAGGGTCAGATGACCATCCAGATGCTGAGGGCCCTCTTCGATGACCACGTACTCGGTCCCACCGAGCTCATGAGGGTACGTCTCGTCGACGATGCGTTTCGGGACGTCGATGATCACACCGCCGAGGGCGTCGACGATGGCCACGAAGCCGGCCAGATCCACCTTGGCGTAGTAGTGGACGTTGACATCGAAGATGAGGCCGACGGCTGCCTTCAACGCGTTCACGGAGGGTGATTGCGGTCCCGGGAACGCGTCCGGGTACCACTCACCGTTCGCCCACAAGTGAGTGATGATGTCGGGGAAGCAGTTGCAGCTCCATCGACCCATTCCCTCCGGGAGAGGCGCCTCGGTGAGATTCCTGGGGACGGAGAGCATGACGACGTCCCCCGACTCCGGCTCGATGCTGACCAGGATGATCGTGTCCGTGCGTGTGTCGATGCGACCGACACCGGCGTCGCTCCCCAACAAGAGGATGTTCAGCCTCTCGCGCCCGTCCCAGATCCGTGGTGGTGCCGTCGTGGTCGTTGACGGCGCACTCGTCGTCGTATCCCCGGCGGTGGTCGATGTGGTGCCTGGTGCGGCCCCGATCGTCGACGTCGTGGTCGGGGCGGCGACCGGCTCCGACTCGGCGAACACGGTGTCGATCAGGTCGTATTGAGTTGTGATCAACGTGGCAAGGAGTAGGTGGGGGAGAACGACCACGGCTGCGGCAACCACGCCGATCGACCAGTCGAGGGGTCCCCGTCGCACTCCCTTGAGAAATGAGTCGGCGGTCACTGCCCCCCGGAACACGAGAACCGCCAGGTTGAGGACGAAGAGGAGTGTGAGCGACGCCGGCGTCACCCAGGCCTCCAGCAACTTCTCGGGCGAGAAGACCCAGACGAGGAGCACCACCGCCATGGCGATCACATCGACGACCACCAGGGTGACACCGGGCACCCGTCGCCCAAGCATCAGATGCCCGGCACCCGGGACCAACGAGGACCCGAATGCAGCCCAGCCTGCCCGTGCCCGGTCTGGCGCAGGCCCGTCGGCGTTGCTGCTCATGGATCCTCGTTCCTGATTGCTCCGAGTGTCTGAATCAGGATCGCGACGTCCCCGGTCGTGGAGCGATTTGCCACGTATAGCTCGTCGAGCCGGGTCCGCTCCTCCAGCGAGACCGAATCACGCCCGTTCACCTGGGCCAAGCCGGTGACCCCGGGCTTGACGGTGAAACGCGGGTTGTCGAGGCCGATCAAGGCGGCCTCCTCGGGGACCAACGGGCGTGGACCCACGAGCGACATCGACCCTCTGAGGACGTTGAACAGATTGGGAAGCTCGTCGATGGACCAACGTCTGGCCAGACGCCCGACACGGGTGACCCGGTTTTCCCCGTCGATTCGAATGGTCGTCTTGTCACCGGCACGACGTGCGGTTTGGAGACGCGCCAGATGCGCGGCGAACACACGCTCGTCGGCGTCGGCGAGCATCGTTCTGAGCTTGACCATCCCGAACGTCTGCCCACCCCTCCCGACCCTCTCGTGTCGGAAGAAGATCGGTCCGGGACTGTCGACTCTGATAGCCAGGGCGACGAGGACGAGAACCGGGGCGAGAATGACGAGGAGAAGCAACGACGCCGCTATGTCGAGCGACCTCTTCGTCAACGCGTAGGCGGCTGAGGGCCCACGGTCTGTCTCCGGACCCGGCGTCACCGCCCCCAAGACCAAGCCGGCAAGTGCCGCAGCCTCCCCGACCAGAAACGAAGCAGCCACTCGAGACAGAGGTGTCATACCCGTCGTGAGGAGAAGGGAGAGACCGGCACCCATCAAGCCGACGAGCCAAGCCAGCGCGAGAACACGGGCACGGGCTTGGGCCACCAGTATCTGACCTACGAACAGCCCGGCTCCGGCCAGGACGACTCCCGCCGCGATGAGAGCACACGTCCGACCGCCGACTACGAAGCCGGAGCCGAAGCCCACCCGAACTGCCAAAGGGCCGAGTCCCCATCCGAGAAGGGCTGATATCAACGAGACCCCGACACCGGCCAGCGCCATGCCCCTGGCCCAGGAGAGCAGCTCGTTGCGCTCTCCAGTGACCGCCATCCGCGTGAACGGCGGCAAGACCCGTGCGAGGAGGTTGTATCCGAAGACGAGTGGGGCGCGTCCCAGCGTGAAGGTGGCGAAAGCGATGCTCACCTCTGCTGCGGACCCACCGAGGATCCCCACGACGACGGGGCCCGCGAGCAGCAACGCCTGGGATGCAGCTGCCGCGAGAACGAGACCCGCCAGCAAGCCCGGCTCCTCGGTGACTGCCGGCTCGCGTTGTCGGGGATCACCCGGAGTCGAGAAAGGCCGCCATGCCAGGATCACCAACGGGCCTGCGATCAGGGCGATTGCGAAGCCGGATGCGGAGGGGTGGATGGCCGTGACGATGAGTGCAGCGCCGAGACGGAGCAACGACGCGGCGCCAGACGCAAGTCCGTACTCCTTGAACCGGCGACGCCCGGCGAGATGTCCCCTCCCCACCACGAAGACGAAATGGGTGGCGATGGTCAGCAGTGTGAAGGCGACGAAGCGAAAGTCGCCGTTCAGGAACCGATCTGCGCCGGCGAGAGCCAAGACGGTTGCCGACAAGGCGGTCATGACGGCAAGCCAGTAGGCGCGTTTGGGCAAGCCGATCTGGGTGCTGTCGATGGTCAGCCTTCTCACGGCCAGCTGCTCGATGGGGAGGAGAACGACTATGAAGACGAGGAAGTGAACTGTCAGCAGCACCGACACCGGGGCGAAACGCTCCACACCGAGCACGCGACCACCGAGAAGCTGGTACGCGTATGCGGCGAGACCGGCCATTGCGCTGCCCCACACGATGTAGGCCGTGCCGTCACTGCGCATGTAGGCGTAGCCGACGTGCGCAGGCGCCGGTTGGCTGCTCCCGCTCGAGTTGTCTGGCTCGGGTGGCCACGCGGGGATGACAGGTCCCTTCACAGGCGGACCCTGTGAATCTACCGACGAGCGGGCCGGCTCCGGGTCATGGGCTCGGCATGAGGTGGCC
>JASFVB010000010.1:0-33780 GCA_050050035.1 Acidimicrobiia bacterium
AGGGAGGGCGACGATCGGCTCTGGGGTGAAGTCCGGCTGCAGACAACGCCCTACGTGCCACATCTCCTTCCTTACTACCTCCTCACCGAGCTGCCCGGAGAGGAGGAGCTCTCCTATCTGCTCCTCCAGCCCTTCAACCCGTTGGACAAGAGGAACATGGTCGGCTTCCTTGTCGCAGACTCGACACCTGGTCGCTACGGGCGCTTGATCGACTTTCGCATGCCCCAGGGTGTCCTCGTCGACGGGGCGCAGCAGGCGGGACAACGCATCGAGCAGGACGCCGAGATCTCCCAGCAGCTGAGTCTCTGGCGTGGTCCCGGATCAGACGTGATCAAAGGGGACATGCTTGTGGTCCCGATCGAGGACTCGGTTGTCTATCTGCAACCGATCTTCCTCGAGGAGGACGGTGGGGCGTTCCCTGAATTCCGCCGTGTCGCCGTGGTCTACTCCGATCGCGTCGAATGGGACGACTCGCTCGACGGTGCGTTGGAATTGGTGTTTGGGGCCAGTGACGGCACCGGTGGCGAGGAGCCGGATGAGCCCGACGAGACACCGGGCATCGACGCCACCTTGGAGGAGTTGATCCAAGAGGCGGAGGATGCCTTCGCCGCCGCCAACGCAGCTCTCCGGGCTGGTGATCTGGCCGGCTACCAGCGGTGGGTCGAGGAAGCCGAGCAGGTGATCTCCGAGATCAACGACCTCTACGGCACCTCCGAGCCCAATGCCTCTGGGCTGCTTCCTCTATACGTACAGGCCGCGGACATCCCCTAGGCTTGACCGTTCATGGCCAAGGACAGCGACGAATACATCCGGATGCGGGGCACCGTCACCAAGATGCTCCCCGACTCCACTTTCGAGGTGAAGTTGGAGAGTGGCTTCGAGCTGCTCGCCAAGCCTTCCGGACGGATGCGTCGCGGTCGTGGCATTCGCGTGCTGCCTGGCGATCAGGTCGATGTCGAGGTGTCGACCTACGACCCCACCCGCGGCCGCATCGTCTGGCGCTATCGCTGAGCCTCCGTCGTGAGGATCTCGGCCGTCATCCTTCGTGTGGCGGACGTTGCCGAGGCGAAGAGCTTCTGGTCTGAGAAGGTCGGGCTCGGCGTGGTCTTCGAGGTTCCCAACTTCGTCTTTCTGGATGGAGGGGGCACACAGCTGGTCCTCAGCCATATCGACGACGGTGTGACCGACGAGTCGATGACCGAGGTGGTCCTCGAGGTGGACGATGTCAGAGACTCGTTTGCGGCGCTGTCCGAGAGGGGGGTGCCCTTTGAAGTCGAGTTGCGGCCGGTCAACTCCGATGGGGAGCGCCAGCTGTTGGCGGCCCATTTCCGCGACCCCGACGGCCACTACGCGTCGCTGACCGGCTGGGTCGCCGAGACCGCCTAGCTCTCTCCTGGCTTGAGGGGGAGTGTCAGGACGAACTCACTACGGCCCGACTCGTAGCGATACACGAGGTCGCCGCCCATCCGATGAGCGAGTGTCCGGCAGATGTGCAGCCCGAGCCCGAGCGAGGGAACACCCGTGGCCGTCCTCCCGCCTCTCTCGTATGCGTCGAAGATCTTCTCTCGCCCCTCCTGGTCGATCTCGGGCCCGTTGTCGGAGATGATCAGAGCGCCCACGTCCGGACGTTTTTCTATCCGGATCTCGATGTCGGAGCCCCCATACTTCTTGGCGTTGGAGATCAGGTTCCGGATGATCTGACGCACTCGGGCCGGGTCTCCGATACAGGCGGCCGACGTCTTCGGGATCTCGAGCTCCTCACGCAAGGCATAGTCCATGCTCTCGACGGCTTGTGCTGCCTGCGCCCTCAGGTCAACGCCGACCGATGACACCTCGAGCTGGCCCTGTTCGGTCTTGGCGGCGACGAGGAGGTCGTCGACGATGTTGGTTATGTCTGAGCTCTGCTGGACCAGCATCTCGACCATCTCGCTGCGGTCGTCCGGCGACAGATCAGACTCGTCGTGGAGCAGTTGAGCGAACCCGACGATCGAAGCAAGGGGTGTTCTGATCTCATGTGAGACGGAGGCGACGAGCCGCTGTTTGATCTCGAGTGACTCCTGGAGCTCCTTCTGGGCGAGGCGAAGGTCGGTCACGTCCAAGTCGACGATGACGACTCGCGTCCAGTCGGGTTGGCCATTGTGAACGATGACCCTCCAATGGGACCGGACCGTGACATCACCAAAGAGAGTGGGTGCTTTGTGCTCGAACGTCTGAGACGTTATCCCGAAGAGTGGGGCTGTGAACTGGGCCACCAGGGACTTGTGGAGCTCGGGATAGTCGGCTGGAGAGAAATGCCTGTCGGGCAGGTCCGGTGCCTCCTCGGAGTGAGGCGAGCCATACAGCCTGATCCACTCGGCACTGGCTGCCACGGCCACCGGCTGCTTGAGCGTTTCGTTGAGGAGACCGTCGTCCTCGAGAAGACGATCGCGAGCCTCACGTGCCTCCATGCCGGCGAACCGCTCGATGATCGGTGTGTAGTCCGCGACGAGAACTGGAACCGGCACTGCAGACACAATCAGGTCGACCTCGATGGGGACGAGGCTTTGAGTGCTCATTTCCGTGATCCTATCGGCCGATTCTGAGGTTTCCTTGACTCACTTGGGGTCGGTGACGTCGGCAATCGAGGCGTCCAGGGCCTCGACCAGATCGGCCCGGTCGATAGTGATCGAGACTCCGCGGGCACCACCACCGACGGATACACGCTCAGCGAGGCTCCTGTCGGCGATGATCGGCCAAGAAACGACTGCCCCGAACGGAGTGATCGTTCCCGGGGCGTACCCGGTCACCCTCTCGGCGTCGTCGGCATCAGGCATCGACAGACGACTGACTCCGAGATGTCTCCGCAGCTTCGGCCACGAGATGACCCGGTCTCCGGGAACGAGGACGAACAGGTACTCGTCTTCTGCTCGTCGCACGACGATCGTCTTCGTCACTTGACGGGGCGACAACCCCCGCACATCGGCCGCCTCTTCCAGCGAAGAGACAGGGCCATGGGTGACGACGTCGTGTGGAACTGCCTCGAGTCTGGCGTCGCGGAGAGCCGGCGTGTCGGTCAACCTCGCACTCGCTCGATGATCCACTGGTCTTTCAACCACAATCCCAGGATCTCCGCGTCGGGGTATCTCTCGGAGAGACGGGCAACGGCGACATTCACCTGGCCACGCTGGGTGTTGTCTGGCACCGGGTTTCCCGCACAGTCGTGATGGGCCACGACGGCGATCTTCCGTGAGCCGTGGGCACGCATGGAAACCTCCAAATCGGACAGGAGACTCTGGGTCCGCGACGTGGTCTCTGCGAGATGACGCACCGGGCCGGCGGTGGTGATGCTGTCGAGATTGCGGACACCGCGTGCGGTGGCGAGGTAGTCGGCCACCTTTCGCTGTGGCCGACCGTCCATGCACTGGAGGACCGTTCCAAAGTCGTCGATGTCGCGACTCTAGGGGTGAAATGGGGCGAATTCCCCATAGATTCTGTCGGTGCCACCCCTCATGATGTGGTCATGGAGCTAATCACCACTGTCGGGGCGATTGTGGCGGGTGTGGTGATGGTGTTGGTCGGGGCCTACTCCATCGCTGCGATCCTCTTCGACGACCTGGCTCAGTAACCGACCAAGTCACACCGCCGCCTTCGGCTGTCTGCGGGCCACGCTCGCCGCTGCCACGAGAGTCGCCATCGCGGCGACGGTCGCGAAGTTGGCGAGCCAGTGAAAGCCGAGTGTCTCCTTGACGAACCCCGACGAGAAGGCTGCGAGTGCTCCCAGCACACTCATCGCAACGTCTGCCAGCCCTTGAGCGCCGACCCGCTCACCGAACGGGACACTCTCGGTGAGAAGGGCGGATCCGGAGATCAAGGCGAAACTCCAACCCAAACCGAGCAAGAACAGGCCGACGAAGACGAGAGCCGGCACGTATCCCGCGACGACCGCGGCGAGGGTCCCCACGCCGAGGACGGTCGCTCCGAGTCCGATGGTGCGGACCCTTCCAATCCGGTCGGCCAAACGACCCACCAGCGGTGACATCCCGAACATCCCGAGAACATGGAACGAGATGACGAGGGTCGAGAGCTCGGCCTGTCCGTGGTCTTTCATGTACAGAGGTGTCATCGTCATCACGGCAACCATCGCCATCTGGCTGACCGCCATGGCTGCGATGGCCAGACGGGCCATGGGGTTGGGCCAGATGACCGACCATGACCGTCGCACCCCATGCAGAGGATTCTCGAATGGTGTGTCCGGATCGACTCCACCTGCCACTTCGAGAGGGTCGGGTGTCAGAAAGCGGGCGACGACCGCTGCGGCAATGATGAAACCGAGACCCCCGAGAACCAGGGGGCTCACCCACTCGCCCAGCCCTCGAGCCGTTCCGAGACGGTTGACCCAAAGAGCCGCCGGCGGCCCGAGAACGGCACCGACCGTCCCCACCCACACCACCATCGCTATGGCTCGCGCCCGATGCTCCTCCTCGGCGAGATCGGCTGCGGCAAATCGAGCCTGGAGGTTGGATGCGTGCCCCATCCCGAAGACCGTCATCGCCACGACCAGCAGCCAGAACAGCTGCAGCTGGCCGGCCAGGACCCCGAGCACGGCGCCTGCCACGCCGATGAGGTATCCGACTGCGATCCCACGTCGTCGCCCACGACGAACCGATCTGAGCGCGAGAGGGGTGGCCGCGGCGGCTGTGCCCAGTGTCCCGACCGCCGCCGGGACTCCGGCCAGCAGGTCGCTCCCGGTGATCTCCGAGGCGAGGAGACCGACGACCGCCCAGACGGCGACGAACCCTGCATAGCCGAACGCATTCGACGTCATCAGTGACGCGACGGTTCGGCTCTGAACGTGCTCTCGGTCCACGGCGAGATCCTATTGGGTGGGATCGCGCTCCGAGCCATCGTGGTTTGCCCGTCGGAGAGCGTCCCGGCGGCTCGTCAGGCCTGGATCGTCGCTACGCGACGACCAGCTCGTCGCGACCGTGTCGGTCTTGTGCGGGCACCATCGGGAGAGGAGTCTCGTCTTCCGAGATCCTCCCTAATCGAAGTGCCAGGGTGTATCGATCCCGGTTACTCGTCCTCGTACTTGAAGGACACTCTGACCTTGGCCCGGTAGGCGGCGACCTTCCCGTTCTCGTCGAGTTGCATGTCGAGCTCTGAAACCTCGGCGATCCGCAAGTCGCGCAGATGGTGGGCCGCCTTGGCGACTGCGGCTTGGGCCGCTTTCTCCCACGAATCCGAGCTTGTCCCTACCAATTCGATGACCTTGTACACGCTGTCGGCCACTTCACTCCTTCCTACTTGCCTGTCTCATCTGATCGGAGATCACCCAGAACGGCGAGAGGCGAAGGTCCCATTGGGCCATCGTGCCGGCTCGGGGCCGTCACTGGCGGTAGACCGGAAGGCTCCCTAGAATGAATGGTTCACCCGACGCGGGGTGGAGCAGTCTGGTAGCTCGTCGGGCTCATAACCCGAAGGTCGCGGGTTCAAATCCCGCCCCCGCTACCAAAGGCCCCGGTCAGCGGACTGCTGACCGGGGCTTTTACCGTCTCCCGACGCTTCCACCGGATTCTCTACCGGCCGGCGGCGTCCTCCCGGCGGGTCCCGGCCGGGTGCCACCGCCGTAACTCCTTCCCGGTTGCGGGGTCGGGAGCGTCGGTAGCTTCGCTGTGCAAATCGCCAAGATGTTGGGCGCACATGTCACCGGGGTTGCCAGCACATCCAATATGGAGCTGGTCGCATCGTTGGGAGCCGACGAGGTCATCGACTACATCAAACAAGACTTCACCGACGGCAAGCAGAGGTCCGACGTCATCTTCGACGCAGCCGGCAAGACCACAGCCAAGAAGACAGAAGCCGTGCTGGAAGAACAGGGCAGATTCGTCACCGCCCAGACACGCCGACGCGAGAACATCGAGGAACTCCGAACCGTCCGGGACATGGTGGCAAGGGGAGCTGCCAAGGCCGTGATCGACCGGTCCTATACCCTCAACCAGATACCCGATGCCCACCGGTACGTAGAAGAAGGCCGTAAGCGAGGCAACGTCGTCGTGGTTGTGGCCCAGGGTTGAGGAAAGAGAACCGACAGACGGCAGGCGGACACGGAAGAATGATTCACTCGCGTTCCCAACCGCTACTTCACCTATATGGAGGCACCACTCATGTCTGAAGTGACGGAGTTGAGAGTTGCACTGACTGTCCAGGACTTCGACGAGGCAGTCGTCTTCTACCGCGATGCGCTCGGTCTGAGGCAGCTCGAAGACTGGAGCTCTGACAGTGGCCGGGTCATCCTTCTTGAGGGAGGTAGGGCGACCCTGGAGCTGTTGGACGAGGCACAGGCAGCCGCAGTCGACGAGATCGAGGCGGGCGCCCGTGTCTCGGGAACCGTCAGGATCGCCCTCGAGGTTGGTGATAGCGAGATGACATCGCGTCGGCTCGTAGCGGCCGGCGCCGAGGAAGTGGCGCAACCGGTGCTTACTCCGTGGGGAGACCGGAACGCCCGAGTGGAGGCACCGGACGGTCTGCAGCTCACGCTCTTCAGTTCTCAGTAGAGAGGGAAGGCCCACATCCGTGCATTGCTTGGTGTCAGCACAGGATGGAGGAGGCTTGGTACCAACAGGATCGGCGTCGTGATTGGGGCGTGGCTAGCCGAGTCCCCTCATTCTCGGATCAAGGGCCAGGAGAACAACGGCTTGACAACCGCCTCGACGAAGGACTGGTCGCCGGGAGAGATCTGACCAACGTCCCCTGAGCATTTCAGTACCGGTCCTGGCATCCCGGGTGCCGCACGCCGAAGCCCGGCGACAGTCTGACTCCGGTACGTCCACGACACCTACTACATGGGTTTAGCTGGCGGCATCGATGAGTTCGGATTTGCCGCTGGGGTTGTGGAACGCTCCGCGGGCTTTGATCGGGTCGTCTGTTTGTCGAGGCCGTCGAGGATCAGGTCGAGGACGAACAGGAACGAGTCGTGGGTGGGATGGTCTCCCGTGTGATAGCGGAGGTGTTGGCTAACTCTCGTGAAGCCCTCAGCGTCGAGTGCCTCCGCCATGGCGCTTAGGTCGGGCGAGGAGGTCTGGGTGTTGGCGGCCAGCTCCTGGCGGGTGTGTCCCAGGACATGGTTGAGAATGGCGTGGAATGCGAGATCGGTCACGTCCTCGGGCAGGCCAGCAGAGGCGAGCTGCCGGAGAACCCCTTCCATCAGCGTCCATCGATTCGGTCCTGGAACTCGCGCCGACCAGATCTCCACCACCCAGGGGTGGCGACGGAGTGCTGCTCGTGTCGATATGGCGATTCCCCGAACGCCGTCTTTCCAGTTGGCGTGACTGGACGGCGGCTCGATCTCGGAAGCGACATGCTCGACCATGGCGTCGAGTAGGTCGTCCTTGTTCCGAACGTGGTTGTAGAGCGACATCGTTCCCGCATCCAATCTCGTGGCGAGGGTCCGCATGCTCACGGAGTCGAGCCCTTCGCGATCGGCGACGTCGATCGCAGTGGCCACGATCCGCCCTCGATTGAGTGGTTGCTTCCCCGCTTCGGTCATGGTGCCAGCCTACTTGCCTTGCACGTACATCGTACGTATAGTGCACGACCATGACACGTACAGCGTACGTACCTAGACGATCGAAGCTGCCGGCGGGTCTGCTGATACTGGCGGCTATACCGACCGTTGCTGGAGTGCTCCGCCTCTACGAGCTGGCCGGTCAACCGCAGGTGACACCCGACAACGCCCGATTCCTCAGCTCACCCATGCCCATCACGGTCCACATCGTCACCGCCACGGCCTTCTCCGTCATTGGTGCCTTTCAGTTCTCGCCGGGGCTGCGACGTATCGGCTGGCACCGGCTCGCCGGACGGTTCCTGGTTCCCGCTGGCGCCATCGCCGCGGCCAGTGCTATGTGGTTGTCCGTCTGGTCGGAGTTGCCGACCCGCGACGACGAGCTCCTCCGCCTCTTTCGTCTGGGATTCGGCTCGGCGATGCTCGGGTCCTTGGGCTGTGCAGGCCTGGCGATACGACGCCGCGACTTCGCATCCCACGCGGCCTGGATGAGCCGGGCATATGCCATCGGGCTCGGAGCCGGGACCCAAGCCTTCACCCTCGGCGCACACACCGCGCTCACGGGCGCCGAACCGGTTGGGACCGCGAGATCCTGGCTGATGTTCGCCGGATGGGCAATCAATCTGGCCGCGGTTGAGTGGCTTCTCGGGTCAGAAAGGCGGTCCGGCGATCGCTCAGAAGCGAGGGAGTCGAAGGTGAGGTCGTGACCACCTTCACGAAACGGGTCGCTCGTGCCGATGTCGTCTCCACATTGTCGATGCTGTGGGTGTACGTCCTTTTGAACATCCTGTTCCGAGATGTTCACGAGCTATTCCGCCCTGGCTTCGTCGAAGAGCTGCTCACCAGGGACTTCGATCCAATGACCGTCTTCTTCGGCGGGCTTGCGATCCAGCTGCCGTTGGCCCTGATCGTGCTGACCAGGCTGTTGCGTCGCCGGTCGGCTCGCATCACCAACATCTCGGCGGCGGCGATGACTGCATTGGTCACAGTCTCGACCTGGCCGAAGGACGCCGACGACCTCATGTTCTCGACCTTCGAGCTGCTCGGCCTCGTCGTCATCGTCATGGTCGCGGTGCGATGGCCGGAGTCACAGCAAGAGGCGAAACGATGACAGTTCCTCCGACCGCGGTGGTGACCGGGGCCAACTCCGGGATCGGGCTGGAAACCACCCGCGGCCTCACGCGCCACGGCATGCACGTAGTGATGGTCTGCCGTAACAGGGCGAAGGCCATGGCGGCGAAGGCGGACATCGAGCACTCCGTCCCCAGCAGCCGCTTGTCGATCGTCCTTTCCGATCTCGGCGTTCAGTCCGAGGTGCACCAGGCCGCCGAGGAGATCAAAACCAAATCCGATCGGCTCGACCTGTTGGTCAACAACGCCGGGATCATGCTCAGGTCCCCCCAGATCACCTCCGACGGGGTCGACATGATGTTGGCGGTCAACCACGTCGCACCGTTCCTGCTCACCAATCTGCTGTTGCCCCTGCTCGAGCGTTCGGCACCGGCCCGGATCGTCAACGTTGCCTCGGGTGCGCACAGGATGGGCAAGCTCCACCTCGACGACCTCCAGGCGACTCGCGGGTACGGGCTCTGGGGCTTCCCCCGCTATAGCGAAACCAAGTTGATGAACGTCCTGTTCACCCACCAGCTGGCTCGCCGAATCGAGGGCAGTGGCGTCACCGCTAATTGCCTGCACCCGGGGGAGGTGGCCACCAACCTCGGCAACCCGCCAGCCTTCGTCCGACTGCTTCTCCGTTCGATCACGGTCGACCCAGCACACGGCGCAGGAACCACATTGGCGGCTGCGACCAACCCCGAGTACGCCGATGTCAACGGCAGCTACTTCGTGAATGGTGAGCCTGCTGATCATCAGCTCAGTCGAGCGGGTCGCGACCGTCAGGCGGCTGCCGACCTGTGGACGGCCACCGAAGAGCTGTTGACCCCGGCTGTCCGTCGACCGCATGGCTCGGGATGAGAAGACAGAAAGCGGAAGAGAGGTCAGCGCGCCGTTGGGACCGACGGGCATCGACATACGACACCACTGAGGCCGGGAACGAAGTGCTCTACGGGATGATCGTCGAGAGATCTCGGCGATACCTCGACGGCGGTGACATCGTCCTCGACTTCGGTTGCGGAGCGGGAGCATTGACGTATCGGCTGGCACCCCACGTCATGTCGCTGCGAGGAGTCGACATATCGAGCCGCATGATCGAAATCGCCAAGACAAAGACGACCCAGCAACCCATGGAAGGGCTTCAGTTCCTTCAGGGATCCATCTTCGACGAAGCCTTCGAGCGCGAATCGTTCGACACGATCGTGGCTTCCGGCGTCTTGCACGTTCTGAGAAACCGGCATGAGGTGCTGGTGCGGCTGAGTGAGTTGTTGAAGCCCGGCGGGTGGCTCCTTTCGGCCACGCCGTGCATGGCGGAGAACCAACCACTGATGAAGTTCTTCAACCTTGCGGCGGCTCTGGCGAATGGCATCAGGATCCTCCCATACGGGAGACTCCCAAACGCGTCCGAAATCGACAAGGCGATCTCCCAGGGTGGATTCGAGCTTCACGAGACAGAGAACCTCCCCTTCGATCGACGCCCCGACATGGCGTACGTGTTCTCCCGATTCGCCGCTGCGAAGAAACGGGGTGCATGGGACGGTCAAGACGTGAACTGACGCGAACCGAGAACGTGCTCTGAACATGCATTTCGCGTATTTTCCCAGGTGAATCCCACCTCCATTCTCGGGCTCACAACCCGGAGATCGCGGGTTCAAATCCCGCCCCCGCTACGAGCGAACGCCCCGGTCCAGCGAAGTGCTGACCGGGGCTTCTGACGTGTTGCGCCGTTCTATCAATCTTCACTTCTGGATCTTCTGTCGCTCTAGTGAGTTTGCAGAGTGGACAATATGTCCATATCATCTGGACATGATGTCCAATAGCCGAGCTACTGCAAGGACTGGGGAGCTCTCCGGGACCGCTCTTGTCATCGAAGCCACGGGACTGCACAAGTCCTACGGAGACCAAGTCGCTGTCAGCGATCTCAGCATCTCGGTGGAGGCGGGCCAGGTACTGGGGTTGCTTGGTCCCAATGGGGCAGGGAAGACCACGACAGTCAACATGCTGACCACCTTGCTGCCGATCGACTCGGGTGCGGCGAGGGTCGCCGGTTTCGACGTCACCTCTGAGGCGAGGTCGGTTCGAACAGTGATCGGGCTCGCCGGCCAGTCTGCCGCCGTTGACGTGATGCTCACAGCGCGAGAGAACCTCAAGGTGTTTGGACGGCTCTACAAGATCCCTCGGGCCGAGCTGGCAGAGCGCATCGAAACCCTCATCGAGCGGTTCCGGATGACCGACTACGCCGACCGGCCGGTATCGACGCTGAGCGGCGGACAGCGGCGCCGTCTCGACGTTGTGGCTGCCCTCATCGCCGATCCGCCGGCGTTGTTCCTCGACGAGCCGACCACCGGCCTCGACCCTCGCAGCCGCTCCGAGATCTGGGAGGCGATCGAGAGCCTCGCCGAGGCCGGCACCGCAATCGTGCTCACAACCCAGTATTTGGAGGAAGCCGACCGTCTCGCCGACCAGATCGTGATGATCGACCGGGGCGCGGTCGTCGCCGCCGGGACACCAATCGAGCTGAAGCAACAGCTCGAACGTGACGTCTTGGAGATCCATCTCGACGGAGATCAGGATCTCGCTGAGGTTTTGCTGATCCTGGGACAGATTCCCGGCGTGACGTCGAATCCCGAAACACGTGAGATCCACGTCCCCGTCGGCGGGGGAGCCGGAGCACTGGCAATGCTGCGCCGGCTCGACGACGCCGGCATCGTCATCACCGACTTCCAGCTGCGTCGCCCCACACTCGACGACGTCTTCTTGACGCTCACCGACCCGACTGAATAGCCACCCGGAGACAACCATGACCACAACAGCCAGCGCATCGACCGCCCGGCCACTGCCCGGCGATTCCTCGTTGCTTCGGCATCGGGTCCGCGGTGCCTTCCAGGACACCGCCACCATCACCTGGCGCGACATGGTGCGAACCGCCCGTCAACCCGAGATGCTGACCTTCGCGGTGATCATGGGCGTGTTCTTCCTGGTGCTCTTCAACTACGTGTTCGGCGGCGCCATAGGCGCGGGTACCGGAGTCGACTACATCCAGTTCGTGGTTCCGGGTGTGCTGGTGATCACCGCACTCCAGGGAGCGCAGCAGACGGGAACGGGCCTGGCCACCGACCTCACTGAGGGTGTGACGGACAGGTTCAGATCCCTTCCGATCAACCAGGGAGCCGTGATCGCGGGCCGCACCGTGGCCGACGCAGCCCGCAATCTGGTCGGACTGGTTCTCCTCGCTGGTGTTGCGATGCTCATGGGCTTCCGGTTTGGCTCGCTGAGTGGAGCCGTCGCAGCCGTGGCTTTGACCCTGGCGGTCGGGTTCGCTTTCTCGTGGCTCAGCGCGTCGATCGCAGCCAAGGTTCGGAATCCGGAGATGGTGGGCATGCTGTCGATGTTCTGGCTGTTTCCACTCATGCTGGCGAGCAGCGCCTTCGCTCCACCAGAATCGATGCCCGGCTGGCTGCAGGGTTTTGTCACCCATCAGCCAATCTCGATCGCAGCCGACGCCGTCCGTAGCCTCACCTCGGGCACGGAGGCTTCCGCGGATGTGATCTATGCCCTCGGCTGGGTGGTGGCCATGCTGGCGGTCTTCATCCCGCTTTCGTCCCGTCTCTACCGGAAGGCAACATGACCAACACCAAGGCCTCCGCGGAGATGAGCACGAGAGATCGCATCGTCGAAGCAGCGCTGGGGCTCATGGCTGACCACGGCTTCGCAGGCGTGACCATGAAGGCCGTTGCCGAGACAGCCGGTGTCGCTCGCCAAACCCTGTACAACCACTTCCCCGACGTCGACAGCATCGTTGCCGAAACCGTCGAGGCCCACCAGATAGAAAGTCTCGAGGCTCTGCGCAGCGTGCTCGCCACCATCGAATCCCCGGTGGGCCGTCTCGAACACCTGGTCCGCCAGGCGGCCGCGGCAGCCGTTCATCACCATCCGGCCGTCGGCATCCAGCGTGGTCTCTCCGCCGAGATGCAGGCCACCCTCCACAGACACGACGCCGAGCTCCTATCCATCATCGAGAGCACACTGCAAACAGGCATCGAGTCCGGAGAGTTCCGGGCCGACCTCGACGTCAACCGGGACGCTCAACTCGTCAAACGAATGCTCGACGCTGTATCAGAACTGGCCGCTACAGACTCCGAGGGTCTGCACGCAACGGTGGCTGCCGCGACCCGCACCCTGCTCGCCTCAGTCGCCGCCACCGGTGCTGGTCCCTCCTGACACCGCAAGACAGCCAGATCTGAGACATCCGATGGTCGTTCCCCTGGCCCGTTCATCGCGCGAGAGGGTGCACGACATGCCCTGGGGACAGCACCATCGCGGTGGGGCATCCACCTCGCCCCCCCGAGTCGTGAGGACTGGGATAATGCCGTCCGATGGAGGTGCCCCTTCTGCTGGCTGCGTTTGGGCTCGGCTTTGCTGCCCGCCTCGTGAAGCTGCCACCTCTGGTCGGCTACTTGATCGCCGGCTTCGTGCTCCATGCCCTCGGGGTCGAATCGTCTGAGGCAATCGATTGGATCGCCGACATCGGCGTGCTCCTATTGCTGTTTGGGGTGGGCCTGAAGCTGCAGCTCGCCGACCTCGCGAAGCCCAGGGTCTTGGTCACGACCACGGTGTTCAGCCTCAGCTCGACGGTGTTATTCGGCGGGGCGCTGCTCCTCGTCGGCTCTCTCGGTGTTCCACTCGTTTCGGACCTCGACCTTCGATCAGCGGCGGTCGTCGGATTCGCGCTCTCATTCGCTTCCACCGTGTTCGCGGTTCAGGCCCTCGAACGCGCCAACGAGTCTCAATCCCTCGCCGGCCGGCTCTCGATCGGAGTGCTCGTGCTCCAGGACCTCTTCGCCGTGGCGTTTCTCGTCGCCACGGGTGACGGCTGGCCTTCAGCGTGGGCATTGCTCCTTCTCCCCGGGCTTCTGGTGGCGCGGCCTCTCGTTTCGTGGTTGCTCGATCGGGCCGACCACGGGGAGATCCTCATCCTGTTGGGCATCACCCTCGCGGTCGCGGTTGGGGCCGCGGTCTTCGATGCCGTGGGGCTCAAGCCCGACCTCGGCGCTCTCGTCGCCGGGCTGCTGCTGTCGGGCCATCCCCGGGCGGGAGAGCTCTCCTCCACTCTCCTCGGGTTCAAGGATCTCTTCCTCGTTGGGTTCTTCCTTTCGATTGGGCTCGCGGGGATCCCACCAATCGAGGCCTGGTTCCTTGGGGCCGCTCTGCTGCTGGTAGTGCCGATCCGGACCGTTTCCTTCCTGGGGCTCTTCACTCGATTCCACGTCAGGGCGCGGACCAGCCTCCACGCCGGTCTCACCCTGTCGACATACTCAGAGTTCGGCCTGATCGTCGGCTCCGCCGCTGTGGCCGTGAACTATCTCAGTCAAGAGTGGGTGTCGACGGTTGCCGTCGCCGTGGCGGGTTCGTTCATTGCTGCTTCGTACGTAAACGCAAGGCGCTATCGCATCTATCAGCGGTTTGCCCGTTCTCTCGCCGGCGTCGAGCGTCATCCCATCGTCACAGAGGACGCGGTTGTCGATTGTGGGTGGGCAAGGGTTCTGATCTTCGGGATGGGCCGTATCGGGGAGGGTGCCTACGACGAGATCGTCCGCGACCGACCCAACGGTGTCGTCGGGGTGGATCGGAGCGCCGCAGTTGTCGACGCTCAGTCCGGGGAGGGGCGATCAGTAGTCCGGGGTGATGCTCTTGACCTCGACTTCTGGGAGCGTTTTCAGTTCCATCCGGAGGTCGAGTTGGTTTTTGCCGCAATGAACAGTCATCAAGCGAACCTCGAATGTGTTCGCCGTGTGCGCGAGTTCCTCCCCAAGGTACGCATCGCCGCCATCGCCAGATACGGCGACCAGATTGCCGAGCTACAGCAAGCCGGTGTAGACGTAGCCCGGAATCTGTACGAGGAAGCTGGCCAGGCCCTGGCCGCCGACGCCGTGGGCACGGTCTGGGAATCGGAGGGCTGATCGGCGGAGTCCCAACGGGTTTTCGGGGGAGGAAGGGGCCATTTGCCCTGCAGTCTCTGGGGTGTTCGGCATAGTCTTTCGGTCTCCCGAATGAAGTGCGGCTGTCGGGAGTCGGGTTCGCTGGTCTCGTGACTGAGTCTGCGGGGATTGGGTGGCGATTGTCGCGAGTGAGTGCCCCAACGGACACATGTCATGTGACTCATCACCCGAAGGTCGCGGGTTGTGGCCGAGGCCGTAGCTTCGAGCCCGTTGGTGGGCTCGGTCCGTCGACGACCCCACAGTCGCGACTAGTTACCCCAAAATGGGCCGTTGAGGCCTACCGACCTGAAGTAGTCGGCGGCCTCGGCCGGTTTGCGTCGCACATAGGGTGAGTCGAGACGTCCGTCGTACCAGTGGGATGCAAGTCTCCACACAGAGGCGAGGTCAGTGACATGGCCTCGCTCGAGGCCGCTGTGGGCGAGCCATCGGTCGAGGCAGTCTTCGCCACAGAAAACCCGCTGGTTCCCGCAGGCCCACATCACGTCATCCCACACGTGCGCCATCGGTACAAGAAAGTGGGCCACCTGACCGTCTTCGGGAGGGCCTCCCGTGGTGACCACCCATGAATGGGCGGCTCCGCAGCCCTGACATGTCGTAGCCACCAGAGCCTCGTCGTCGGAAGGGACGAGATGGGGGATGGCAAATGAGTCCCAAATGCAACCACCCCACCACAGTGTCGATCGGCCCATCACGGAGAAGCCGAGATTCACCGTGGCGAATGGATGGGCCAGTACGACTTCGTATCCGTTGGCGAGCACGATGTGATGACCTGCGGCGAGGTCGTCAAAGGCTCGCTCGACCAGCTCAGTTGGCCTGTGGAGAGCCCCGGCGACATCGGACGGGCTCGGCGCGGTTCCGCGCGAGGCGAGTTGGGAGTAGATGGCATGTCGGACCTGCTCGGCGAGGTCGATCATGGTCCGAAGAGTACGCGACCCATACCAGCATGCCCTCCGGTCCAGAGCGGACCGCTTGTCTGGCCGCCCAAGCGAGGCTCAAGCCACGGTGATTTCACTATCCAGGTACACGTCCTGGATCGCGTTGAGCAACTCCACGCCGTCCTGCTTGGGTCGCTGAAACGCCTTCCGGCCGGAGATGAGACCCATGCCTCCGGCCCGTTTGTTGATCACGGCTGTCCGGACGGCTTGGGCGAGATCGCCTGCCCCGGACGACGCCCCTCCGGAGTTGATCAGCCCGACCCTGCCCATGTAGCAGTTGGCGACTTGCCATCTCGTGAGGTCGATGGGGTGGTCGGTCGTCAGTTGCTCGTAGACCAAAGGGCTGGTCCGTCCGAAGCCGATAGCGGTGAACCCGCCGTTGCTCTCAGGAGACTTCTGTTTGACGATGTCGGCCTCGAGCGTGACGCCGATGTGATTGGCTTGTCCGGTGAGGTCAGCCGCAGCGTGGTAGTCGACATCGTCGGTCTTGAACTCTGGATTGCGCAAGTAGCACCAAAGGACGGTGAACATCCCCAGTCGGTGAGCCTCGGCGAAGGCCTCCGAGACCTCCTGGAGCTGTCTGTCCGATTCCTCCGAGCCGAAGTAGATGGTGGCACCCACTGCTGCCGCACCCAGGTCGAACGCCTGTCTCGGTGAGCCAAACATCACCTGGTCGTACTGATTTGGGTAGGTGAGCAGCTCGTTGTGGTTCAGCTTGACTATGAACGGGATGCGATGGGCATACCGGCGGGCCAGGATGCCCAGGGCACCCATGGTGGTCGCGACCGCGTTGCATCCCCCGGCGATGGCCAGTTCGATGACGTTTCGGGGGTCGAAGTAGTCGGGGTTGGGCGCGAACGACGCGGCGGCCGAATGCTCGATCCCCTGGTCGACGGGAAGAATGGACAGATAGCCGGTACCGGCTAGTCGCCCATGGGAGAACATGGACTGCAGGCTGGCGAGCACTCGCGGCGAGCGGTCGGAGTCGACCAGCACCTGATCGACGAAGTCAGGGCCCGGCAGGGCCAGGTCTTCCTTCGGGATTCCCTTCGATTCGTGGGAGAGCAGATCCGCCGCCTCGTTGCCGAGAAGTTCCTCGATGTTCATCGTGTCCCATCCCTTCCTGGTGGTGTTCTCATATTCGCATGAGCAGACCCGACGTCCTCGCGGCTCGGGGGCTGCTGAATGTCAACCTATGGGCTCGTCAGCAGGCAGCTAGAGGCCAAGGACCGTCTCTACGTCCCATATCGCCACCCGGGAAGACCGATCACAAGGTGTCCGTTTGCCCCTACCCCGAACGCGCCAGATCCGGCACGATGGGAAATGTCCGGATCGCGACATGAAAGGACGTGCCATGAAGAAGTTCTTCATGTTCTTGCTGTTTGCCGGTCTCGTGGCTGCCGCCGCATTCATCTGGAGAAAGCAGTCGGAGGACTCCGGCATCGTCTCCGAGTTTGGCGAAGCCAAGGCGCACAAGACCGCCGTCGGCGAGTAGCCGACAACCGTTTCTGGGCGTAGAAAGCCTCGCAAGTCGAGGCTTTCTACGCCCAGAACGGGTTCGTGCGTCGTGGGTGCGAGGTTGTACCTGCTCGGCGTGTCTGCCCTTCACTACTGTGATTCCGATGCCTTTGACTGCCCGCATGTCGGGCATCTTCAATCGGTTGCTCGACCTGGGCTCGGGACCCGACGACAGCGAGCAGGAGCGGGCCTACAAGTCCACCCATGTGCTGATGTCGGGTGTCACCGCCCCGGTTGTCTTGCTGTGGTCAATCTTCTACGGAGTGCTGGGGCTCGGGATGGCAGCCACCATCCCTCTCGTCTATGCGGGTCTGACGGCCCTCGGGCTCGTCATGGTCGCCCGCACCAAGGAGATCGGTCTGTTCCGTCGCTCGCAACTGACCATGTGGTTGTTTCTGCCGTTCCTCCTCCAGTGGAGCGTCGGAGGATTCGTCAACTCGAGTGGGGTGGCCATGTGGGCTATCGGCGCTCCGCTCGTGGCATCACTCATCGGTGCAATCCCGTGGCCCTGGTTTGCAGGTTTTGCTGGTCTCTCGGTTTTCTCCGGCATCATCGACGGCAGGCTCGCAGCCCGAGCTGTGGAGCTTCCCACGAACGTGATCGTCACACTGTTCGTGCTCAATTTCCTTGGTGTCGCGTTCGTGATCTACGTGAGTCTGAGGTACTTCATTCGAGAGCGGGAGAGAACTCGGGAGGCCCTCGAAGTGGAGCGCCAGAAGTCGGAGCGGTTGCTGCTCAACATCCTTCCTGAGCGAATCGCCGAGCGGCTCAAGGCGGGTGAAGACGTGATTGCCGACCGAATCGCCGATGTGACGATTCTCTTCGCCGACATCGTCGGGTCGACTGCCCTTTCGGAACGGCTCTCCGCTGACCAGTTGGTCGAGTTGCTGAACGAGGTGTTCACATCATTCGACGACATGGCTGACGAGCTCAGGCTGGAGAAGATCAAGGTGATTGGTGACGCATACATGCTGGTAGGCGGTTTGGAGGCATCGGACGACGACCACACGACCAGAGTCGCTGACATGGCGCTCGCAATGCGTGATGCTCTATCTCGGGTCCGGTTTGACCGAATTGGCAAGATTCAGATGCGCTATGGCATCCACGCCGGATCCGTGGTTGCCGGTGTCATCGGACGACGAAAGTTCAGCTACGACCTCTACGGGGACACAGTCAATACTGCGGCGCGGATGGAGTCACACGGCATCGCGGGGGAGATCCAGGTGACCGAGGAGGTGTTCAACCGGCTGAACGGCAGGTACGACCTGCAGCCTCGTGGGACGATCGAAGTCAAGGGGAAGGGGCCGATGCCCACATACCTGCTCCACGGTCTTCGAGGATCAGGAGGAGCGACAGAAGGCTTGCTGGCGATCGAGGGTGCAGACGACGTCTAGATGGGTCCGGACGGGTCTGGGCTGTGTGGCAGGCGGAAGAGGCGACGAATGGCCGATGCCTGCGGGTGCGGTTGGCATTCGCTCATGAGCCCCGGCCGGCGATTGTCTCTCCGTGGGACCTGATGCGCTGGAGGTACGAAGCGCGCTGCTCGGGCTCGCTTGTGCGCTGTGCTCTCTCCTCTACGTTCGCTGCGGCAAGGACTCGAAGTTCATCGGATCCCCCAGACCCGCCAAGTTCGCGAACCTTCCCTGGCGTGGCTTGGCGGTGCTCGACGGTTCGGCTCGCCGAGGCTGTCCCGGTGGGTGGCCACAGCACGATCGAGCACCCGCTCAGGCGGTTCATTGATCTCCTCAGCACGCTTCCTGACCATGCCCAGAACGGGTTGGTTGTCTGTCGTCGGCGGTCACGGCGTCTCTTCCGCTCACACAGCCCGGCCACGGCCGGACGGGTAGTCCGTCATGACGAACGTCCTCGCTCCGCGAACCGATCCGTTTCGAGCGGTGTAGGCATTGTTGAATGGAAGGATTGTCTATGAAGCGTGCCGCCCTGACCGCGTTCCTGACCCTCACGACGGTGGCTCTCGCATTGCCAGCCGGCGCCAAGGGGGTGAGCGAGGCGACGATCACCGGACCGGGAATCGAGGAGCCGATCGTCCTTGGAGTTGGAGGTGAGGAATCGAGGCGGATCGAGACCCTGATTTCGGCTATCGCCTTCTGGGACCTCACATACACCTACCCCGACAGTCCTCACAGGCCACCCATCTCCGACGAGCCGCCAACCGCCAATCTGGGGCCCGAGTTCACCGTACGCGTGGGTCACATCGGGCCGGGTGGCACCGCCTACGTCGACGTCCTCGTCTATCCCGATGCGGAGGGTGGCCCTCTTGTCCATGTCGAGCCCGATGTGAAGGTCGAGGAGATGCAGGAGGTGACCAGTGGCGGCTGGTACGTCTCCGACGCCGACCTGGCAGCGTTGTTCGAGGAGTACGGTGCCGACATGAACGAGGCCAAGGTGGCGTCGGGCCCGCCCCTCGCCGTGCCCCTGCCAGGGCCGTCCGTCGAGGCTCCCGGCGAGACTCTCCCTCTCTGGCTACCCATCGCCGCGGTGATCGTCTTCTCCCTTATCGTCGGTCAGGTCATCCGAATCCGAATGCGAGATGGGCTCGCGTGACGCCGATCTAGCGGCTCGAGCTCGTCAGGGAGACGGCAATGCCTACGCGGCGCTCGTGGAGCCCCACAGAGAGGTGGCGTTTCGTGTCGCCTACCTGGTCACAGGAACGGCGGCCGATGCCGAGGATGCAACCCAGGAGGCATTGATGAAGGCCTACCGCATGATCCACCGTTTCAATCCCGAGCGACCCTTCCGACCCTGGCTGCTCAGGATCGTTGGCAACGAGGCCCGCAACCGGCGGCGGTCCGAGGGCCGGCGTGCGGTCTATGAGAACCGCGCCGCCGGCAGGAGGGAGGTCGGCCTCGACCAGCCGGAAACCGTGGCGGCGCGGCTCGACACCGGCGAGCGTCTAATCGAGGCCGTCAACCGATTGCCCGAGAGGGAGCGTCTCGTGATCGGGCTCCGCTATTTCCTGGACCTCTCGGAACGGGAAACGGCGCAGGCGATCGGCATTCCCCGTGGGACCGTGAAGTCACGGTTGGCGCGCGGGCTCGACCGCCTCCGAGCGGAGATCGGAGATCTTCATGAGTGATCAGATCGAGTCGGCCCTTCGTCACATGGCCGAGCACATCGGGTTCCCGGACACCCCGGAGTTCGAGACGCCGTCATCGCCACCTCGGCGGCTGCGACGGTTGTGGCCGGCCGTGGCGGTGGCCGTCACCGTGTTGGTGATCTTGTTCGCATTCCCCGGTCCCCGCGATGCCGTCGCCCATCTGTTCGGGATCGGGGCCGTTCGAATCGAGCTGGTCGACGAGCTCTCGCCGACCGACCTGGTCGAGACGCCCACAGGATCGGAGATGAGCCTGAGCGAAGCCGGGCGACTGGTCGACTTCGACATCCTCACCCTTGCCGGGGAGCCCGACGCCGTGCTCGTCGACGAGTCGGTCCCGGGAGGGATGGTCACCATCGCCTACGGGGAAGGAAGGGCGTCGTATCGCGTGTTGATCACACAGCTCGAAGGCGAGACCGACCTCGGTGCGGTTCGGAAGCACCTGCTGGCGGACACGGTCGTCACCCAAGTGGAGGTGGGCGGCGAAGTCGGCTACTGGATCGAAGGGGACGGACACGTCTTGATGCTCCTCGATCGCGAAGGCGAGGCGGTCGAGCACACCGCCCGGCTCGCCGCAGACACACTTCTCTACGAGGACGACGGCCGGACGGTCCGGATCGAAGGCGACTTCGACTTGGAAACCGCACTCGAGATCGCTGATCACCTCCGCTAGTGCGGGGTGTCGTCTTGAGCCGGGGACGGAGGTGAGGGCACAGCCGACACTTCTGGGCGTAGAAAGCCTCGACAGGCGAGGCTTTCTACGCCCAGAACGGGTTGGTCGTTCCGGATCACGGCTCCCCAGCGCATGGTCGCGCAGCTCGACGGGTCTGACGCATAGACAGGATGCACCGTGGGTGGCACGATCGCCGAGGTGACCGGCGAAACCGCAGAGGGAAGACGACTCGGCGATCTGGTCTGGCTCCCGGCGGGCCCCGGCGACCTCGGTCGTTCTGTTCCCACCCGAGGCCACACCCGGGCTCACCGACGATGAACGCCGGACTATCTCCGAAATGATGGCCAAAGGCACCTTCGGTCAGATCAACCTCGTCACCGCCGACGTTGACGACGTTTTCGAGAAGATGGAGGCCAGCGAGGCCGTCGAGGTCGTGCAGGAACCGACCGACCAACCGTACGGAGTCCGTGACTGCGCATTCCGCGATCCGGCCGGCAACATGGTCCGCATCCAGCAGCGCACCTGAACCGCCTTCACCACATCGCAAAGGCTGATCTAGCGTGAGCGAAATGCACCTGGCAGACAACCACGATCGCATCCGGGTGTCCGGGGCGAGAGAGAACAACCTCAAAGACATCAGTGTCGAGATCCCCAAGCGCCGTCTCACCGTCTTCACTGGGGTCTCGGGATCGGGGAAGAGCTCCCTCGTCTTCGACACCATCGCCGCCGAGTCGCGGCGATTGATCAACGAGACTTACAGCGCTTTCGTACAGGGCTTCATGCCCACCTCTGCGCGGCCCGACGTCGACGTCTTGGACGGCCTGACGACCGCAATCAGCGTCGACCAGGAGCGAATGGGCGCCAACGCCCGTTCCACCGTCGGCACGGCGACCGACGCCAACGCCATGCTGCGCATCCTCTTCAGCCGTCTCGGGGAACCCCACATCGGCGGATCGAGCGCCTTCGCCTTCAACGTCCCGACCAGCACCGTGCGCGGGGTGATGGAGATTGAGCGCGGCGAAGGCAAGGAGAAGAAGGTGGTGCGCGGGGAGCGCTACGTCGGTGGCATGTGCCCCCGTTGCGAGGGCATGGGCACCTCGAGCGAGATCGATCTCAGCGAGATCTACGACGACTCGAAGTCCCTCAACGAAGGCGCGATAACCATCCCCGGCTTCAAGCCCGGCGGCTGGGCCGTGCGTGACTACTCCGAGTCGGGGTTTCTGGATCCAGACAAGCCGATTGGCGACTACACAAAAACCGAGCTCGATGACTTCCTGCACAAAGAGCCGACCAAGATCAAGCTCGCCGGCCTGAATCGGACCTATGAGGGTCTGTTGCTCCGGGTGCAGAAGTCGTTCCTCTCCAAGGACCCCGACGCGCTGCGTCCACACATCCGTGAGTTCGTCGAGCGTGCCGTGACCTTCACCGCTTGTCCCGACTGCGGCGGGACACGTCTCAACGAAGCGGCCCGGTCGTCGAAGATCGCCGGCATCAACATCGCCGACGCCTGTGCGATGCAGATCAGCGATTTGGCCGCATGGGTACGCGGGCTCGACGAGCCTTCGGCCGAGCCTCTGCTCGACGCCCTGCAACACACACTCGACTCGTTCGTCGGGATCGGCTTGGGCTATCTCTCTCTGGAACGACCGGCGGGGACGCTTTCAGGAGGTGAGGCTCAGCGGACCCGGATGATCCGTCACCTCGGTTCGGCACTCACCGACGTCACTTACGTCTTCGACGAACCGACCATCGGGCTCCACGCCCACGACATCGAGCGGCTGAACGATCTGTTGCAGCAGTTGCGTGACAAGGGCAACACTGTCCTCGTGGTCGAACACGACCCCGAGGTGATGCAGATCGCCGACCATGTCGTCGATATGGGCCCTGGGGCAGGGACCCACGGTGGTGAGATCGTCTACGAGGGCGACTACACAGGGCTCCTCGGCTCGTCGACTACCACCGGCCAACACCTGGAACAGACTCTGCGTCTCAACGAATCCACGCGTGAGCCGGTGGGCTCGATCCCGATTCGGGAGGCCAGTCTGCACAACCTCGCCGATGTGTCGGTGGATGTGCCCCTCGGAGTGCTGGTCGCCGTCACCGGAGTCGCCGGATCGGGCAAGAGCTCGCTGATCCATGGATGTATGCCACGCACCGACCCCTCCGTCACCGTCATGGATCAGTCGCAGATTCGCGGGTCTCGCCGCTCGAACCCGGCCACATACAGCGGCGTTCTCGATTCGATCCGAAAGGCATTCGCCAAGGTCAACGATGTCAAGCCAAGTCTGTTCAGTGCCAACTCCGAAGGGGCCTGCCCCGAGTGCAAGGGCCTCGGGATCATCGAGACGGAGCTGGGATTCATGGAAACGGTGTCCACCGTCTGTCATGTCTGTGAAGGCCGGAGGTTCAACGACACGGTCCTCGAATACGGCCTGCGTGACAGGAACATCGCCGAGGTCTTCGAGATGCCCATCGACGAGGCAGCCGTGTTCTTCGAGCCGGAGAAGTCGGCGCGGGTCGTGCTTCAGCGTCTGGTCGACGTCGGTCTCGGATACATTCAGCTCGGTCAGATGCTCAACACGCTCTCCGGTGGCGAGCGGCAGCGTCTCAAACTGGCCATCGAGATGGGTAGCGACACGGCGGTCTACGTGCTCGACGAGCCGACCACCGGCCTGCATCTCCAGGACGTCGATCATCTGTTGTCTCTCCTCGATCGTCTCGTGGACGATGGGCGAACCGTGATCGTCATCGAGCACAACCTCGAAGTGGTGGCTCACGCCGACTGGGTGATCGACATGGGGCCCGGGGCCGGTCACGACGGGGGACGAGTGGTTTTCGAGGGCACCCCGGCGGACCTCGTCGAGTCGGGGACCTTGACCGGCGAGCACCTGGGTCGCCGACTTGGGCTCTGAGTCATCCACATCTGGCCGTCAGTCGGGGGTGAGTTCGCCGGGGTGAGCAGCAGGGCGCCCATGCCCTAGAGTCGCCGAGCCAACAGAGGAGGCTCTTGACCGAACCGTTTTGTGACGTCGGGCCGGTCGATGGCCCGAGCCGGCAGTTCATCTCACACGCTCGAGTGAGCATCGGGATCGCCGGAGCGACGCGATGACCACCCCGGATCGTCCCAGAGCGGCTGATCCTCCCTGGTCCGGCTATGGATCGGTGGTCGCCAAGGCCGTCGGGCTTGGTGCCTTCGCGGGTGTGTTTGGCGTGGCGTATCTGCTCCTCATCGAAGCCCTCACGGAACGGCTCTGGGGAGAGGACTGGGCCGGCGAAGGTTGGTTCTCCGGTGACATCTGGAGTTTCCTGATCCCGGTGGTGGCGGCGGTTCTGGTCGGTCTCACCTACAAGGTCTTTCACCTCCCCGCCCGGTACCCGGGCTTCATAGACGAACTGGAGGAGGGTGAGGTGGAGCCCACCACCGCACCGGGGGCGATAGGCATCGCGGTCCTCTCCCTCGTGGGTGGAGCGTCACTTGGGCCCGAGGCCCCCTTGGGGACTGCCGGAGGGGCGGCGGGCACTTGGCTCGCCCGAAGAACCGGGGGATCCACCGACGAAGTCCGCCAGATGAGCTTCGTTGGCATCAGCGGTGCCTTCGGTGGGCTCACCTCCACTCCGGTCGGCGGGCCGCTTCTCGCCTTCGAGCTGGAGCACGACCAGACCCACAGCTACTACTTCACCAACCTGGTGCCGGGAATGATCTCGGGGGCCGTTGCCTTCGGGATCATGTGGCCCATCGTCGGAGCTCCATTCCAAGGCCTGGTCACCATCCCGAAGGGCGACTTCCATTCCTGGATGCTGCTGGCCGCGGTCGGTCTCGGGGTCATTGGTGGGATTGCCGCGTTGGCGGTTGGGAAGCTGATGGTGCTCTTGGTCGGCCTCATGCGACCTTTGGACTCCCGCCCTCTGCTCCGGGCGGTGGTCGGAGGCATGGCCGTAGGAGCGGTCGGCTTCACGCTGCCTCTCACCCTCTTCTCGGGTCAGACCTCGCTTCCTGTCGTGGTCGCCGAGTTCGACAGTCTCGGCATCTGCATGCTTCTGGCTCTCGCTGTCCTCAAGACTGCGACCCTCGGTGTCAGCCTCGGCGCCGGCTTCTACGGGGGCCCGATCTTCCCCATGTTCTTCATAGGTGCGGTTCTGGGTGTCGCCGTGCACGTGCTGATGCCTTCGATCCCCCTGGCCCTCGCCGTCGGTGCGGTGATGGCGGCTCTTGGTGCGGCGACAGCCCTCGCTCCGCTCTCCATGTCGATCCTGGTCGCCATCATGATGCAAAGTGGTCTCGAGCTGTTCGGGGCGGTCGTGCTGGCCGCCGCCACTGCCTACGCAATCAGAGTCGTGTTCTCCCCGCCGTCCTCGATGAGCGACATGAAGCTGGCCGCCTCGGGAGAGCCGGCTCGGTCATCGGCCATCTGACCGTCTCCTCGCCAGGACCGTCAGCACGACAGACACCACTCCCGCCACCACCGCGGAAGTGAGCCACTCGACAGAGCGGTCCGGCCATAGGGCGACCACGACGACGTTGACGATGAAGGTCGTGGCAAACACCACGAAGGCGAACGCGTACCAGCGATCCATGTCTCGAGGCTACGCAGATCGGCTGCCGCGCCTGCTGTTGGTGCTAGACGTCGATGGACGGTCCCGACCTCAGCACGGCTTCGCTGACCGTCCCGGCGTATGACGCGAAGTTGGACACGAACCTCGTCGCCAGGTCCAACGCCTTTCTCTGATAGGCCTCGTCGTCGGACCATGTCTTCTGTGGCATCAACATGTCCGAGGGCACACCCGGCACCGAGGTCGGCACCGCCAGCCCGAAGTGGCGCTCTTCCTCGTAGTCGACCTGCTCCAGCGAGCCGTCCAGGGCAGCATTCAGCATGGCTCTGGTGTGGGGAATGCGGATGCGGTGTCCCACTCCGAAGGGCCCGGATGTCCACCCGGTGTTGATCATCCAGACACGGCAGCCATGCTCCTCGATCTTCTCGGCGAGGACGTCGGCGTAGTGCGCCGGCGGCAGCGGGAGGAAGGGCGCGCCGAAGCAGGGTGAGAATGTGGCGGCGGGCTCGGTGACCCCGCGCTCGGTCCCGGCGAGCTTGGCGGTGTAGCCGCTGATGAAGTAGTACATCGCCTGATCTCGCGTCAACCGGGCGATCGGTGGCAGCACACCGAAGGCGTCGGCGGAGAGGAAGACGATGTTCCGCGGGTGGGGGCCGGTCATGCTCGGCTCCGCGTTGGGGAGGTGGGCGAGGGGGTAAGCAGTGCGCGTGTTCTCGGTCTTGGCACCATCCGAGAAGATTGGACGTCGCGTCTCGGGATTGACCACGACGTTCTCGAGTATCGACTCGAACTGGCTGGCAGCCTCGTATATGAGCGGTTCGTCGGAGGGAGAGAGGTTGATCGTCTTGGCGTATGAGCCACCCTCGATGTTGAACACACCGTCGGCGCCCCATCCGATCTCGTCGTCGCCCACCATCAGACGAGTCGGGTCGGTTGCCAGCGTGGTCTTGCCGGTTCCGGAGAGCCCGAAGATCACCGCCGCATCCCCGCGATCCCGCCCGACCGTGGCAGAGGCGTGCATGGACAGCACACCTCGTTTGGGGAGCAGGTAGTTCATCACCGAGAAGACCGATTTCTTCATCTCTCCCGCATAAGTGGTCCCACCGATGAGCAGCACCTTCTTCTCGAAGCTGATGCAAACGAACACCTCACTGCGAGTGCCGTCTCGGTCAGGGCGTGCCTGGAAGCCGGGCGCGTGGACGATCGAGAAATCCGGGACGAACGGGTCGATCACATCGGATGTCTCGAACCTGCGACGGAGGATGAACATGTTGCGTGCGAACAGAGCGTGCCACGGGCTCTCTGTGATGGTGCGAACAGAGAGCCTGTTCGCCGGGTCGGCACCGGCGTACATGTCCTGGACGTAGAGCTCCTGTTGGCCGAGGTGCTCGCACACCCGGCCATAGAGGGCTTCGAATACGTCCGGCTCCATGGGGTGGTTGACGTCGCCCCACCAGATGTCGGATTCGGTGCCCGTCTCTCGTATCACGAACTTGTCCTTGGGGCTCCGACCCGTGTACGGCACCGTGTCGACCACCAATGCGCCCTTGTGGGCGATCTCACCGTCACCACGCCGCAGCGCGTGCTCGTACAACTCGGGTGTGGGGAGATCCCAATGGACGGGGAGACTCGGTGCGATTCCGTGCTCGGCCAATGACCTCATCGTGGCTCCTCTTTCCAGACCCACCCGAAGGGTAGGTCGGCGTGGGTGGGAGCTCGAAAAGGGGACAGCAGACAGGTCACCGGCGGGTGTCGGACCGTTGCCTCGGGGAGGGCGTAGCGGCGGCGCTTGTGCCACCATCCGGGTGATTCTGGACACGACACAAGGAGCGGCATGGCTTCGCAAGTGCTACTGACCGGTAACGACCTCACCGTCGCCGACATAGTCGCCGTCGGGCGTGGTGACGCCGAGGTGTCTCTCGATGCCGCGGCCCTGGAGAGATGCAGAGAGTCGCGGGACTATCTCGCCCAGCAGGTGGAGGCGGGGAACATCATCTACGGCGTCAACACGTCCTTCGGGCCGATGTGCAACAAGATCATCAGCGACGAGCAGATCGAGGAGTTGCAGGTCAACCTGATCAGGAGCCACTCGGCCGGCCTGGGCGACCCGATCAGACCCGACATCGCGAAGGCCATCGCCGTGATCCGTCTCAACACCCTGGTCAAGGGGTACTCCGGTGTCCGCCTCGGCCTGCTGGAGCACATGCGCGACATGATCAACGGCGACGTCGCCCCCTACATACCCGAGGCCGGGAGTGTCGGCGCATCGGGAGACTTGATCCACCTCGCCCATCTCGGGCTTGGCATCATCGGGGAGGGCAAGCTGTTCCACGAAGGTGAAGAGAAGCCCGCCGCGGAGGCCCTGGCGGCCATAGGGCTGGAACCGTATCGGCTCGGGTTCAAAGAAGGGATTGCTCTGATGAATGGGACGGCGGCCATGAACGGGCTCGCCGCCTTCGCGGTGTATGACGCGCAGAGGCTGTTGCGGCTGTCCTGCATAACGGGTGCGTTCGGCCTGGAGATCTTCGGGGGGATCGACGACGCCTTCGACGAAGACCTGCATCGGGTCAAACCCCATCCCGGTCAGCTGGACGTCGCCGCCACGATTCGCAACCTCTACGACGGTTCGCGCAACATCACGCTCCGTTCGGACATGCACGACAGGATCAGGGCGCAGGAGACCGACGATCTCGTCTTCGAGACCGATGTCAACGTCCAGGACGTCTACTCGATCCGCTGCACGCCCCAGGTCCTGGCTCCGGTGGCCGAGGGCATCGGCTACGCCACCACCGTCGTCGAGACCGAGGCGAACTCGACCAACGACAACCCGGTGATCGTCCCCGCAGAGCACAAGATCATCCACGGCGGCAACTTCCACGGTCAGAGCATCGGCTTCGCCATGGACGTGCTCTCCATGGCCCTGGCGACCCTGTGCAACATCTCAGAGCGCCGGCTCAACAAGTATCTCGACCCGAAACTCAACGAGGGGCTGCCCGAGCAGCTCATCTCCGGAACCGTGGGCCTCACCATGGGGTTCATGGGGTCTCAATACCTGGCCACGTCGACCACGGCGGAGAACCGGCAGTTGGCCAACCCGGTGAGCACCAACTCGATCTCAACGAACGCCTCGAACCAGGACGTCGTGTCGATGGGCACCGTGGCGGCTCGCAAGGCGTACCGGTCGGCCTCCAACTCGAAACACGTGATGACCCTCGAGGTGCTGGCGATGCTCCAGGCTCTCCAGTTCAGAAACGCCGAGGGTTTGGGCAGGGGAACGCGCCGTGTCTACGACGAGCTGATGAGGTCATTCGTTCGTTACGACAACGAGCGCATCTTTCACGATGACCTCGTGAAGTTCCGTCGGCTCTTGTTCGACGGCACGTTGCTGGACGATCTCGGCGTGTTCCAGGAAGAGCCCGTCTGAACCGTGACGGCGGTCCGACGTGGATGAACCGAGTACGCCCCGAGGATGGTGGTTCGACGTCCTCGTCGGTGGGATACTCGGTGGTGTGGTGGGCGGCATCGTCGCCGTCAACTTCGTCATCTATGCCGGGATAGAGCCCGGGTACGAGGCGACGATCCCCGAGGTGTTTCGGCAGAGCACGCTGGCCGGCATCGTGACGGTTCTCATTCTCGTCGCCGGCCCCGTCGGGGGAGTCTTCGTCGCACGGAGGATCAGAAGACGTCGCCGGCAGCTCGGGTCCTGAGCCAGGGCGGCGTACATATGAATATCTGAGCTTGTATTCAGATGTATTAGCTCATAGCCTGAGGGTCTATGACCGCTCCGACCGCCGATGCGCGCGGCCATGTGCCCCTCGCTGAGGGTCTGCTCGGCCATGACGAGGCTCAGTTGTTGGCGGAGAGGTTCAAGCTCCTGGCCGATACGACCCGACTTCGCATGGTCTACGCGCTGCTGGAGGGAGGTGAGCTGTGCGTCAGCGACCTCGCCCGGGTCGTCGAGGTCAGCGAGTCGGCCACCAGCCACCAGCTTCGTCAGCTTCGGCTTGCGGGTTTGGTGAAGACCCGCAAACAGGGTCGGGAGGTGTTCTACGGAGTTGCCGACACTCACGTGCGTCTACTGCTCGACGTAGCGGTCGAGCACTACCTCCACGGGCACGAGGCCCACAGGTGAGCACGTCGCATGCTCACACCGTCCGGGCCGGCCGGCGTCATCTTCGCCCACTGGTCATCGCTTTTGGGCTTGTCGTCGGGTTCATGGTGGTCGAGGTCGTAGCCGGGCTTGTCGCCGGTTCGCTGGCATTGGTGTCCGACGCCGGGCACATGGCTACCGATGCCGTAGGGCTCGGCATGGCCGTTACGGCGATCATGGCTGCAGACCGGGCCCGAGCCGAGAAGGGCCGCACCTATGGGCTGTATCGCCTGGAGACGATCGCCGCTCTCGCCAACGCCGTGCTTCTCTTCGGTGTCGCCGGATACGTCCTGTACGAGGCGGCGCGACGTCTCCAGGAGCCAACGGACGTGGCGACCATCCCCATGCTGGTCGTGGCCGTCGGCGGTCTCGTAGTGAATCTGGTCGCTTGGCGTCTCCTTCGCTCAGGTGCGCGCGAATCGCTCAACGTCGAGGGCGCCTATCTCGAGGTGCTCGCCGATCTGGCCGGGTCCGTCGGTGTGATCGTCGCCGCGCTGGTCATCATCTTCACCGGATGGCCGTATGCCGACCCTCTCTTCGCGGCCATGATCGGCTTCTTCATACTTCCCCGCGCTTGGCGGCTCGGGCACCAGGCGATTCGGGTTCTCGTCCAAGCCGCACCGGTCGACATGGACTTGGCAGCCGTCCGGGGAGAGCTCGCCGCGATCCCCGGTGTGATCGGTGTCCACGACCTCCACGTCTGGACGCTGACGTCGGAAATGGATGTCGCCACCGCCCATCTGGTGAGTGCGGACGAAGCCGACACGCATTCGATTCTGGACCAGGCGCGCCGGGTGCTGAAGGATGGCTACCTGATCGACCATGCCACGCTCCAGGTCGAGCCCGAGACTCACCAGGAGTGCTCGGAGGTGAGTTGGTAGGCGTACGGGCTGGCACCGTGGCATGTGACGCCTTCGGTGACACTTGGCCCTGTTGTCAGGAGCGGTTGCCTGACACGATGACAGGGAAGTGGCGAGGTGAAGGCCTTTCGATGAAGCCTCAGGACTACTCCGAGCGTGCGAGATATCGGCCTCCTGCGTCCTGGTATCGGCGGCTCAACTGGCTGGGCGTATTGATCACATCGCTCGGGCTAGGTCCTCGCGACGCCGTGACCCTTGAAGTCAGGGGGCGGAGGACGGGCAAGCTGAGACGAATCCCGATTCTGCGAACACGCCACGCGGGCGAGGACTACCTGCTTGCGCTGGCTGGTGAGTCGCAGTGGGTGAGGAACGTCCGCGCCGCCAACGGCGACGCGGCCATCCGGCACCGGAAGAAGAGAGGGGTGCGTCTCATAGAGGTTCCACCAGAGGAGCGGCCGGAGATCATTGCCGAGTATCTGCGCGCCGGAAGCGAGCGTGGCGGCAAGGAGGCCCGCGACAGACAGGCTCGTTACTACTTCGGCCTCGACGCCGGTTACTCCCTGTCCGACATACGTGACGTCGTCGACTTCTACCCGGTCTTCCGCGTCGTCTACTCGACCTAGACGAATCACTGCATGGGCACGAGGTCTCCCCGGCTCACCCGTCGGGTCTATCGACCCTGGCCTGTCATCCACGGTGGACCGATGATGGATAAGGAGGTCCAAGGTGTGTATGGCAGACACTCGACTTCTCCGCAACCGGATCGGTGCGGCGCTGGTGCTTGCCACCATCGTGTTGGCCGGTTGCAGTGTGAGCGGAGGTGAAGGCACATCGACGACTACGAGCCGGCCCGTCGCCACGACCACATCCACCCCCACGACGACGTCGATTCCGCTCTGCGATACATCCCTGGCCGTGGAGGTGCTCGACACGGCCGCGTCCGCAGCCCGGCTCGCCGATGTCGCCGAGCCATGGACCACCGACACCAGTGACTCGGCCTACGCCGAGGCTGTCGTCCAACCCCAAGGGTTTGCAGCCGCCCTCGGTCTCCAGTGCTCGTTGCGCGTGGTGAAAGGTGTTGGGTCGGGTTTCGAGCGTCTCGGGCTGATCGCATGGACCGGAGAACGGATGGGCTACGTGATCCTGGCCTTGGACCAGCCGAGCACTCCCTACGACGAGACTGTCAGGTTCGACCTCCTCTTCGAGCAGCCTTGGGGCGAATGGGTCGCCGAGGACGTCTGGGCGGTCACCATCGAGAGTGGGGACACGGTGATCGTGGGAGTAAACGACTACTTCCACGGCCCTGTCGCCAAGGGCTTCCTCGTCGCCTTTCCCGAACCACCCGGCGCCTCGCCCGAGCTTCCCGCCGAGGTATACGCGATCACCGCTCTCGAGCGCGCGGGAATGGCGAACGTGGGCATCGCCGAGCCGTCCGACACCGGGGTCGGATCGATCGTCTTCACGACCCCCCTCGGGAACGTGATGATCGCCACCGTCGGGCCTGTCGCCGTCTTCGACCCGTTCACCGGCTACCTGACGGGTGAGACGACGGTCTCCAGGGTCGCCGGTGTCGACGTGCAAACCACGTTGGCCGGGCCGGATCAACTCGGTGTGGCCGACGTGTCGTTCGTGTGCGGTGAATATGGCTGGCGGATCGAGTCGACCATCGGCTCTCCGGACGAGCCTCTCGTCGTGGCCACCGAGCTGATCGTCAAGTTGGACTGCCAGGGATGACGCCAGGCATCACACGGCCTCACCGACCCGGGTAGCTTTGCTTCGAGGCAACACCGAGGAGGCAACCGTGACCACACCATCAGAGCCGTCTTATGCGGCGCGTCTGGAAGTCGACTACCCGGAGAGACTCGACAGGGTCACGACGTTCTTCCGGCTCGTCTGGGCCATCCCGATCGTGATAATCGTGTCGCTGCTGTCCGCCACAGGAAGCGACACCGTGAGGGTCGTCGCCGAAAACGGTGAGACGCTTTCCACCGTGACTACGAGCGGAGCCGGCATCAGCGGCGGTCTGTTCTTGGCGACCATGCTGATGATCGTGTTTCGTCAGCGTTATCCGCGCTGGTGGTTCGACTTCGCTCGGGAGTTCGTTCGATTCAGCGCCCGTGTAGGTGCCTATCTGGGGTTGCTCACCGATCAGTACCCGTCGACCGAGGACGAGCAGTCGGTGCATTTGGAGATCGACTACCCAGACGCCGAATCCGACATTGACCAGTGGTTGCCACTGGTGAAATGGCTGCTCGCCATTCCCCACTACATCGTGCTCGCCATCCTGTGGGTCGTGGCCTTCGTGGTGGTGCTGATCGCCTGGTTCGCCATCTTGTTCACTGGCCGGTATCCCCGTGGGCTGTTCGACTTCGTCGTCGGTGTGGGGCGATGGACGCTCCGCGTCGAGGCCTACGCCTTCCTGCTGGTCACCGACAAATACCCACCGTTCAGCCTGAGCTGACAACTCTCCCTCGACGGCGAGGTGACCGGGCGCCGGCCTACTCCCGCATTCGGTCGAGACCGTCGAGGATCAGGTCGAGCCCGAACTCGAACTCAGTCTGATCGTCACACCAGCCGAGGGTCGAGTCCGCGTCGTCGTGGGCGACCTCGGAGATCATCTCGACGAGATAGGGGAGTTGGGTGGCCATCTTCTCCAGCATCTCGTTGGCGGCCTCGTCGCCTTCGGGCTGGTCACTCGGGTCGAAGAGCTCCTGGGTGAAACCGAGGGCGCGGCTTCCGAAGGCGTGCATGGCGTGATGGGCGGTGTCGTATGAGAAGCCGCCACCCCGGAGCAGCCCGAGCAGTGCGTTGTAGTAGACCACCACCTGCGGGCTCATGTTGACGCGGCTCTCGAACACGCCTGGCGCCCAGGGGTGACGCAGCATGACCTGTCGGGCGGTGAGGACGCGGTTGCGCACGGCCGTCTTCCACTCGTCCGGGTCAGCCGGGGCTTCGAGCCCGTCGACCTCGTCGTTGATCTCGGCGGCAATGAGATCGGTGATCCCGTCGAGGACCTCTTCCTTGTTGGCGACGTGGTAGTAGAGCGACATCGCCTCGACACCGAGCTCATGGGCGAGATTGCGCATTGTCAGCGCTTCGATCCCGTCCCGATCGGCCAGCTCGACTGCACCATGCAGGACACGCTCTCTGCTCAGGGGGATACGTGGCTCGATCTGTGGCTCGGCTTGTGTCGCCATGGTCTTCTCGATTCTACCGTACGGAGTAAGTCTCGACTAGGACCGGTGTCGACCTTGACAACCTTACGCTGTAACCAGTACCTTACGTGATAAGACTTACAACGTACGAAGGAGGTACGCGATGACGGG
>JASFVB010000011.1:0-33579 GCA_050050035.1 Acidimicrobiia bacterium
GGGTTTGCCTGGTCGAAGAAGCGGATCACTTGGTCTTCGGTAATCACGAAACACCTCCTTTCTGAGCAGCGGGGGTACGGGACCGTCTGTTCTCGAGACGGTTGTATTCACGGGTCAGGCTCTTCCGGGCCCGAGAAAGACGTTGCTTGGCAGAGTCGACAGAGATGCCGAGAACGGCAGCAACCTCGGAGTGGGACAGGTCCTCCCAGATCGAGAGTCGCAGGATCTCCCGTTCCTTCGCCTTGAGGGCGTTGGCTGCCTGAAGGACCTGTTCGGATTCGTGCCGGGTCACGACGAACTCCTCGGGAGCCTTCACCACTTCGACCCCGATGGCAGCGAGCTTCTGGTCGAGGTTCCTGCGTCTGAATGCGCTCCGTCTCTGATTGCTCAACACCCCGTATGCCACGCTGTAGAGCCAGGGCAGAATCTCTGACCCGTCGGGCACCTCGTCGATTCTGCGCCAGACGGCGAGGAAGACCTCCGAGACGGCGTCGTCGAGACGGTCGGCGGGTGTTCGGCGTCGGCAATAGGCGTAGACATACCGAAACAGGTCGCTGTAGACCTCGACGAATCGGGCGTCAGCCGCAGTCATCGCCACAGACCCTTGCACACGAGTGTGATGTCACGACTATTCAAAGTCCCGAACCCTCGAATCGTGACAAGAAACCTCGTCACGTCCTCGGCCTGGAGGACTTAGACGAGACAAGCAACGGGGGTTGCGACCGGTGCAACGAGCACCGAGAGGACGAGACCGGGTCAGGCCAACCCGGAATCGTCCAAACCAGAACTCCCGTGCGCAACCCTGGCGAATCCCCGGCGATCGGGGTCTCCGGCCAGCAACGGGGTAAGGATCACTTGACAAGTGGTCAGTATTAGTGACATTATCCTGGTTCACGAGGGCCTGGTGAACCCTAATAGTCAGCGAAACTGACGGCACTCAGGCTAGTTGAGGAGGACTCGGTTATTGCTACTGAGCGGCGGCAGCGGCTGGGTAGCGCTGAGGAGGACGGATGAAGGCTGGATATCGGAGTCATTCTTCGAGGACGGTTCGGAACATCATCATGTCGCTGGCCATCGCGTTGGTGGCAGCGGCGTGTAGTGGCTCATCGAGTGACGACCCAACGACAACAACCTCGGATTCATCAGGCTCCACCGAGGGCAACGTCACGACAACGGAGGGATCTACCGACACCACGTCGGCGATGGACCCGTCGGTCGCGGCCGCCGAGGAGAGAGTCGCCGAGCTGTATGCCGGCAACTGGCAGTTGCCACCCGAGACCGGGCCGGCGGCAGTCGAAGGTGCAGACGTGTGGTTCATCTCATGCGGTCAGGCATTCGAGCCGTGCGCCAACCAAGCACAAGCATTCAGCGATGCGGCCGAGGTTCTCGGCTGGAACGCGACGATTGCCGATGGTGCGGCTGACCCAACGGTTGCGATCGGCCACATCGAACAGGCCATTGCCGCCGGTGCGGATGCGTTGGCCCTATCGGCGTTTGACTGTTCCGGCATCAAGAATGCCTTGATCCAGGCGACAGACGCCGGAATGCCCGTGGTCAACACATTCTCCGCCGACTGCAACGAAGAGGACCCTTCCGAGGATCCGCTGTTTGCCGCGACGATGATCATGGCCGGATACCCGACTGCGACCGAGTTCTATCGAGCATGGGACGCCGACAAGGCTTCCTACGTCATCGCCAAGACGGGTGGGCAGGCCGAAGTCGTCAGTGTCGTGAGTATCAACCAACTCATACACCGTGAAGGTGACCTTGCCTTCCGTGAGGTTCTGTCTGAATGTGATGGCTGCTCAGTCGTGGACTCCGTCGAGTTCACCTTCGCCGACATCGGCGACGGCAGCTTCACACAGATGGTGCAGTCCGGGCTGCTCAACAATGCCGACGCCAACGTGCTGTTCGTCCCGTTCGACGCCTTGTACTCGCTCGGTGTCGCCGACGCTCTCACGCAATCGGGCCTCAACCCGATCACGATCGGTGGTGAGGGCTTCGCCCCGAACATGCAGCTGATTCGCGATGGTGTGCAGACTGCATCGCTCGCACTCTCCTTCGAGTGGGCGGGGTACGGCGCAGCGGACACCGTCAACCGGATCCTCGCCGGTGAAGACCCGGCCGACCTGCCGAATCAAGGCATGGGCTGGCAGTTGGTCGACGCCGAGAACAACCTGCCCGAAGAGGGTGCGTTTGTGCCCGACGTCGACTACCGAAGCGTCTACGAGGTGGTGTGGACCGGCTCGTGACCACCTCCAGCTACCCCGGCAAGGACCAGGATCCCGCATGTCGAGCGGTCCGGATCACCAAGACCTACGGCCAGACGGTGGTGTTGGACGGCGCTTCCCTGGAACTCAGGAGAGGTGAGATCCACGCACTGCTTGGCGGCAACGGGTCGGGAAAGTCCACCTTCATAAAGGTCCTTGCCGGGGTGGTCAGAGCAGACCCCGGCGGCTTCATAGAAGTCGGCGGCTCGTCTGTGCATGCTGCTGAGCAGACGCCGGCACTCTCGCGACAGATGGGGTTTCGGTTCGTGCACCAAGGGGGAGGCTTCTTCGCCGACATGACCGTGGCGGAGAACCTCGCCCTCGGCTCGGATTTCCCGACAGGCCGCTTGGGACGCATAAACGGCCGGCGTCTCATCGCACGAGCGAAGACGACACTCGATCGTTTCGATCTGCATCTCGATCCGAGTGCGCCAATGAACAGCCTCTCGGTCGGCGACCAGATGATGGTGGCGATCGCCCGGGTATTCCAGGAACAGGAGGCCGGCGTGAGCGAGGTGCTCGTTCTGGACGAGCCCACGGCGGCATTGCCGAGCGACGAGGCGGACCAGGTCCTCTCATGGCTCAGGCGATACGCCAAGGAAGGGCGTGCGGTTCTGTACGTCACCCACCGGCTCGACGAAGTGTTCGCCCTCGCAGACAGGACGACCGTCCTGAGAGATGGGGCTGTCGTCCTCGACGAGTCGACCGCCGACCTGACCAAGGCAGCTCTGCTCGAAGCCGTGGCGGGAAGACGGCTTCAGACCGAGGACTCGCGACCGAAAGTGAAAGCTCAAAACGATGACGTGGTCCTGGCGGTCAACCAGCTTTCAGTCGGACCCGTCGAGCAGGTGTCTTTTGATGTTCGCCGCGGCGAGATCCTCGGCATAGCGGGACTCCTCGGCAGTGGACGCTCGGAGATCCTGCATGCCATCTTCGGGCTGCCGGCTTGCGGCGGGACGATGACCTTGGGGGGTGGCGACTACCAGCCCCGAGACAGCCGCGACGCGATGAAGCGCGGCGTGGCTCTGCTTCCCGAGGACCGAGCGGCAGAGGCCGCGTTTTTGGATCTGCCCGTCTACGAGAACGCCTCGGCCGCGTCCTTCCGTGACTACTGGAGGCACGGGCTGTTCCGACGTCGAGCGGAGAGAGAAGCCCTACAGACGGATGTGAGACAACTCAACATCAAAGCGCCCTCCGCGGTGGCACCCCTCTCGTTCCTGTCAGGCGGAAACCAACAGAAGGTGATGTTCTCGCGATGGACACGGACGGCACCTCTCTTGCTTCTCCTCGACGAGCCCACCCAGGGCGTCGACGTTGGAGCTCGGGCAGACATCCATCGAGAGATTCGATCGCTGACCGAATCCGGAGTTGCGGTGCTCATCGTTTCTTCCGACTTCGACGAGTTGGCGTCTCTCTGCTCGAGGGTCCTGATCCTGAGACAGGGCGTCCTAGGCGACCAACTCGAGGACGACGAGATATCTGTTCACACGCTCACCGAGCTGGCCCACGACACCGAGCCGGTTGGTGTGTGATGACAGTGGCCGGCACCGAGGAGAGGTCAGTGGGACTGTCGACCAGAACAGAGCCGAGACCCGTCTCGCGAGCCCTCGAGGTCGGAGAGAGATACGGTCTGCTGGTCGTCCTGATAGTGGCTGCGGTCGGGTTCTGGCTGGCGACCCCGGATACGTTCGGTAGCGCGGCGAACCTGCGAGCGATCCTCCAGAACCAGACGGTCAATGGGGTAGTCGCCCTGGCGTTGCTCGTTCCATTGGTGGCCAAGAGGTTTGACATTTCGGTTGGCGCCATTGCCGGACTCGCCGGCATGGTGGCCGCGTCGGTGATGTCCAATGGTGGCTCCCTGCTGGTGGGTGTGACAGCGGCAGTGGCAGCCAGCGCCGTGATTGGTTTGATCAACGGGTTGTTGGTAGCCCGTCTCGGTGTAAACAGCCTGATCGCCACGATCGGCACTGCCACGGTCATCTCGGGAATCGTTCAGGCGTACACGAAGGGCGTTCCCATCACTTCGGGGATCTCCCCGCTGCTGACGGGCTTGAACAGCCAACGTGTCCTCGGGATCCCCACCCTCTTCCTCCTGATGGGCGTCATCGCACTCGCGGTCTGGTACTTCCTCCGTCAGACGCCGTTCGGCCGTGAGCTAGAGGCGGTCGGATCAAACTCCGACAGCGCACGACTCGTCGGTATCCCGGTCGTCCGTGTGATCTGGTCGAGCTTCCTTCTCTCTGCAGTCCTCGCAGCCATAGGTGGGCTCATGCTGCTGGCGAGACAGGGCAGTGCAATCCCCACGACCGGGGGCATTCAGACCATCCTCCCTGCCCTCGCCGCCGTCTTCTTGGGAGCAACCAGCATCAGGCCCGGGTTCTACAACGTGTTGGGGACCCTGCTCGGTCTCTATCTCGTGGGTGTCACAGTCAGCGGTCTCACCCTTCTCGGTGCCCAGAGTTGGGTCGAACCGGTGTTCAACGGGTCGATCATCGTCATCGCGGTCTCCCTCTCGACATACATAGGCCGCAGACGCACCGGAGTGGTCGAGGTGGGGACGTGACTGTGGCCCGAGCACACCTCGAGAAGGTGAACAGAATGAGTGGAAGGCGGAGACGTTGAGCACTTCACGAATCGCCGTGCTTGGCACGGGAGCCAACGGTGCATCAATTGGCGCCGACTTGACCCGGGCCGGTCACGACGTGACCTTCATCGAGCAGTGGCCGGACCACGTCGAGGCCATGCGGGCGAACGGGATCCGGGTTCAGATGCCTGATGAGACACAGACGACTCCGGTCAACGTGATTCACCTATGTGAAGTAGCCACATTGAGAGAACCGTTTGATCTCGTCTTCGTGGTGATGAAGGCCTACGACACACGCTGGGCGTGTGAGTTGATACGACCGCTGGTGAAGGCCAAAGGCTTGGTGGTCGGGCTCCAGAACGGCATGACGATCGACGAGATGGCCGACGTCATCGGTTACGAACGCACGGTAGGTGCTGTGATCGAGGTCACCTCGAACATGTTCGACCCGGGCGTGGTCAACAGACAGACACCACCGAGTCGCTCGTGGTTCGCTCTCGGGTCACTCGACGGCAGTCACAGTGAGGAGCTCGATCAGGCCGCCGACACCCTTCGCGCAGCGGGGACAGTGGAGATGTCTGACGACATCCGCTCCTCCAAGTGGATGAAGCTGGTTGTGAACGCCGCCGAGCTCGTTCCGTCGGCTCTGCTCGACATGCCTCTTCGAGACGCCATCGAGGTCGATGGCATGGTCGAGTTCATGCACAGATGCGGGAAGGAAGCGTTGGAGGCGTGCATCGCCAGTGGCAGCAAAGTCGTTTCGATTCTCGGAGTCCCTCCAGCAAGCCCGGACGAGGAAGAGGCCTTCGCCGAGGCTCTCCTCGAGACGGTGGTCGGGGATTACGCGTCCCCGGACACCAGGACAACGGTCCTCCAGGACTGGATGAAGGGTCGGCGTGCCGAGGCCAACGAAGTCAACGGTCTCGTCGTCGACGAGTTGAAGAAGGCCGGCCGCTCGGCGCCTGCCAACGAGCTGGTGGTGGATCTGGCGCGCCGTGTCGAAAGCGGCGATCTGCCAATCGGACGACAGAACGCCGAACTGATGGCCGGCGCCAGGATTTGACCGGACGATGTTGGAATCTGCGAAGGGAAGGATGACATGGCGATTCTGATCAAAGGTGCTGCCGTGGTCACCATGGATGACAGTCTGGGTGACCTGAAACAGGCAGACATCCTCGTAGAGGATGGGCGGATCGCGGCGGTAGCGCCCGAAGTGTCGGCCGACGCCGCCGAGACGATCGATGCCTCGACGATGATTGCGATGCCGGGAATGGTGAACACCCATTTGCACACCTGGCAGACGTCCCTGCGGGGCATCCTTGCGGATGGGAACATTCCCGACTACCTGAGGGGCATTCGTCTTCAAATGGCACCCCGGTACCGGCCCGAGGACATGTATGCGAGCAACTATGTGGGGGCTCTCGACGCCCTGAACTCGGGGGTTACGACCATTGTCGACTACTGCCACAACATCCTGGATCCAGACTCCGCCACTGCCGCGGTCGAAGGGCTTCGTGACGCCGGAATCCGAGCGCTGTACGGGCACGGCCTGACCCCGATAACGACCAATACCTGGGGAGAAAGCAAGGGAGGCTCGGAGGCTGAGGCCGATCCAGCCGATCTGTCGACTCGCGCCGACCTGGCACGGCGGATTCGCGATGAGTACTTCGCAGGCGACGGTCTGCTTCGATTCGGGATAGCCCCTCAAGAACTGGCGATAGCGCCGGCACCCGAGGTGGAGGCCGAGTTCGCACTGGCCAGAGAGCTAGGTGCGCGTATCACGTTCCATGCCAACCAGGTCATGGTCCGCCAGCTCTTCAAGGACGTGGAGGTAATGCACGGCCGCGGGCTCCTCGGCGACGATGTCCTCTTGGTGCATTGCACCTTCAACACCGACGAAGAGTGGAAGCTTCTCGACGGCACCGGTACGACGATCTCGGTCTGTGCGGAAACAGAGATGCAGATGGGGATGGGGTACCCGGTCATCGAGGAAACCACGAGATACACGCCTGGGCCGAGTCTCGGCATCGACATCGTCTCGGGGAACAGCGGCGACATGCTCTCGCATGCGCGGCTGGTCCTCCAGGCGACGAGGTGGAGAGCCGACCAGGTGGACTACGAACAGATGAAGGCGCCCCAGGAAATGAAGTGGACCACCCGCGACGCAATGCGATGGATAACGGTGAATGGAGCCCGCGCCGCAGGATTCGCTGACGTGGTCGGGTCGATCACGGTTGGCAAGAGGGCTGACATCGTGCTCCTCGACATGGGAGGTGTGAGCCAGGCCGGGTGGAATCGGGATGACCCCGCCGGCGCGGTGATATCCCAAGCCAACTCGGGATGCGTTGATACCGTCCTCGTCGACGGCAAAGTCGTGAAGCGTGATGGCCGTTTGGTCCACGTCGACGCGGAGGCGGCCGTGTCGAAGCTCGAGAAGTCGCACGATTACCTCTATGCGGAGATGAATGCCAATGGCGGATTCATTCCCCAACCACCAGTCGATATCCCCCTATATCGGGAGCGAGCGTGACATCGAGTACTGATGCCCCGACCGGCCGTCAGGAGGGGAAAGAGGGTGAACCGGGACAGGCCGGGCTCGACAAGTCGTCGATAGGCTCCATTCTGCGACGTGTTCGGGAGAAGGCCGGCATGAGTCAACGTGCCCTGGCTGATCGGGTCAACATCTCCCGAAGCATGATCTCACAGATCGAGTCGGGTCAGACTCGACCGTCGGTCGACACGCTCTACGCGCTGACACGTGAGCTGGGTGTATCCATGGATGCGTTGTTCGAGCACCAGTCTGAGACCCCCGTCGATGAACTGGAGACGGCTCCGGAATCCAACCGCTCCGTCAGCGACGAAGTGAACTCGCTGACGGCGAGCCACCAGCCAACGGCCATGGGCGTGAGACCTCTGGTCATCCGTCATGATGAGCGTCCGTTGCTCAAGCTCGACACGAATGTGACATGGGAGCGGCTTGCCGCCGGTGGTGAGCATGCGATGGACTTCGTGGAGATCGTCTACGGCGTCGGGGGCAGCTCGAGCCGTGATGAGACGCTCATGCGTCACAACTCGGTCGAGTTCGGCGTCGTCCTCAGCGGACGACTGATGGTCCAAACCGGTTTCGAAACCACCGAGTTGGCCCCCGGGGACTCGATTGCGTTTGCGTCGAGCACACCCCACCGACTGTGGAATCCGGGAGACGTACCCACGCACGCGATCTGGGTGACAATCGACGGCTGAATCCTGTTGTCCCCCAACTCCACCGAACTGGGTCAGGCCGCGGCGCCAAACCTCCTCCGGTGCGGCAGCCTGACCCGGTTCGTGTGGCCTCGCATGAAGGTACAGCAAAAGCGACATGTTTGGCCGTCGTCTGGCCTGAGTGCTCCCGCCCCTTGAACCCCCACAACCACAAACTCGCTACTCCGCCATCGCTCCAGCCAGTCAACCTCCATGCTGGATGGTGAATGGTTCGAGGTCACGCGCCGGCCGGTCCCGGCACGACGAAGGTGTTCCACCATGAAAAGGGGCCGGCGGACTCGTGTCCGCCGGCCCTTTTTCAAGCGACGCTCGCTCAGGCGACCTTCACCAGCTCCGGCTCGTAGACGACCGGCTCCTCGAAGCCACCTTCGATGTCGATGGTGGGCAGCACCCGGTCGAGCCACTTGGGAATCCACCAGTTGGCATCACCCATCAGCTTCATCGTCGCCGGCACCAGGACCATGCGGACCACGGTGGCGTCGATGAAGATGGCGGTGGCGAGACCAAGACCCATCATCTTGATCGAGGCATCGTCGCCGAGCACGAAGCCCAGGAAGACCGAGATCATGATCAGCGCGGCCGAGGTGATCACCCGGGCCGTGCTCGAGATCCCCTTCACCACCGAGGTCTGATTGTCACCGGTTGCCTGATACTCCTCGCGCACCCGGGACAGGAGGAACACCTCGTAGTCCATGGACAGCCCGAAGAGGACGGCGAACATGAACATCGGGATGAACGAGATCACCGGGACGGTGGCCTCCAGCCCGATCAGATCCTTGGCCCACCCCCATTGGAAGACCATCACCAGCACGCCGTAGGCGGCGCCGATGCTCAACAGGTTGAGCAGGGCTGCCTTCAGCGGCACCAGAATCGAGCGGAACAGCACCACCAGCAGGAGGAACGAGAGCAGTATCACCGCTCCGATGAACAACGGCAGACGATCGCTCACCTGGTTGCCCATGTCGGAGAAGCTCGCCGTGGCACCACCAACGTGGACCTTGGTCGAGTCTCCCACGGTCGCCGGGATGACATCGGAGCGCAGCCGTTCGATGGTCTCCACGGTCTCCACCGACTGGGGTGACGTCGTGGGGAAGGCGAAGACAGCGGTCACCCCGGACTGACTGTCGATCTCGGGTGGGGCAACCGCCGCCACGCCCATGTCTGCGGAGAAGGCCGCGACCAGTGGCTCGACCACGGCCGGATCCGCCGAGTCGACCGCGATGACCAGTGGGCCGTTGATCCCGGGGCCGAAACCCTCGGCGACCAGGTCGTATGCCCGACGCTCCGTCCGTGTCTCCGGGAGGGTTCCGTCGTCGGGCCACCCAAGACGGAGACTAAGCACCGGGGCGGTCAAGGCAAGCAGAGCGAGGGTGACACCCACTGCGTACTTCCATGCGTGACGGGAGACGTGCGCACCCCATCGGGCCCAGCCCGCACCACCAGTGCGCTTGACCCTTCTCCGGCTACGCCGCAGCAGACCGTTGATCCGCTCACCGGCGAGACCGAGGAACGCGGGCAGCAACGTGACCGAAGCCACCACCATGACGCCGACCACGACGGACGTGGCCACACCGGCAGCGGTGAGGAACGGGATACCGGCGACGGCCAGGCCGAGGATGGCGATGACGACGGTGCCGCCGGCGAAGATCACTGCCTGGCCGGCAGTCGCCACCGCCCGGCCGGCCGACTCGACCACCGGGTACCCGTCGGCGAGGAACTCTCGATGCCGGGTCACCAGGAAGAGCGCGTAGTCGATGCCCACGCCGAGCCCGATCATGGTTGCCATCTGCGGCGCCCAACTGGGAATGTCGATGAGGTAGTCGATAAGACCCATCGAGGCAACGCCGAGAGCGAGACCGAACAAGGCCAGGCCGATGGGCAGACCCATGGCGATCACCGAGCCGAAGGCGACCAAGAGGACCACGACCGCAGCGAGCAGCCCGATCATCTCCCCGGCGCCCGTCTCGGCTTCCTCGAACGCGTTGAACAGGTCGCCGTTCATCTCGACCTGAAGCGAAGAGGCTTCGCCGGCCTCGGCGCCGAACTTCTTGAGGTTGTGGAGGTCAACGACGCTCGACTCCTCGACCACCGGGTATTGGACCCTGAGCAGGGCCACACGCCCGTCCGGTGAGACGGCGGGCTCGGTCACGCCGACCACGTTGGGCAGCGCGATCAGACCGTCGCGGATCTCCCGCAGGTCTTCCTGAGCGGTCATGTCGTCGACGAAGCTCGCGCCCTCTTCGTGAGGGGTGGCAACCACCTGTGCGGTCAGCCCCGCCGAATCGGATTCGGCCGAGCTCAAGAGGTCGAGGGCAGCCTGGGAGTCGAGACCCGGCACTTCCAGCGAGTCCTCCAGCTCACCACCGAATGCCGACGTAGCTCCGATGACGAGAGCGGCGACGGCCACCCAGATGGCGACGACCGTCCAGGGCCGTCGGGCCGCAAACCGGCCGAGGAGGTAGAGACGATGTGACATGTTGGTTCCTTCCGTATGGATTGGTCCCCCGCATCGTCTCCAAATCCGTGGGCTCGCACATCAGGCGATGGGTCAAAATCACCTGGCTGAAATGGCGGTTTCAAAATCAGACTTTCGGCTGATTCGCCGCAAGCGACCTTTCTCTAACGTCATCGGTGTGCGAACTGCCCTGAAGAGCTGGTGGAACCTGCCGAGAGCGCCGGAGAATCCCGGTGTGGTGTGGTGGGACAAGTGGCTGGTCGCCGCCGCCGTCCTGGCAGTGGTCCTGGAGGGCATCTTCCGGCCCGACATGCCACTACGACCTTTTGGCATTGCGATAAGCCTCGTGTTCGCCATCGCCCTGCTCTGGCGCAGGACCCACCCACTGGTCACGACGGCCCTCGTGTTCGGCACGGTGGCAGTCTCCAACGGTCTCGAGCTGCTCGACGTGGGCTGGCGGTGGGAAGTCTTCGCCGTAGTGTTCGTGCTGCTGTTCCCTTACACCCTGTTGCGTTGGGGCTCCGGCAGGGAAGGAATGGCTGGGCTGGCATTCATCTGGCTGACCTATCTGTTGACCGTCCCGACGGCGCAAGGGCTCGACGAGGTGATCGGCGGGGCGGTGGTTCTGGCTCTGCCGGCGGTCATCGGTGCCGAGGTGAGGGCCCTGAAGACCCGCCGGAGACGACAGGTCGAACAAATCAGGCTGCTGGAACGTGGCCAGCTCGCCCGCGAGCTCCACGACACGGTGGCCCATCATGTCTCCGCGATCGCGATCCAGGCGCAGGCAGGCGAGGAGCTGGCCAAGTCCGACCCCGAGGCCGCCCTGCAGACCCTCGCCACAATCGAAACCGAGGCTTCGAAGACCCTCCAGGAGATGCGGACGATGGTGGGTGCCCTCCGCGACGGCGAGGAGCCCGAGTTGGCACCCTCACGTGGCATCGCCGACCTGGCCGATCTCGCCCGAAGCGCCGGTGACACCCCGCCGGTGGAGGTCGAGGTGGTCGGCAGCTTCGAGGACCTCCCTCCGGCGTTGGACTCGGCGGTCTACCGCCTGGCCCAGGAATCGATCACCAATGCAGTACGGCACTCTCGAGGAGCCACCCGCATAGGAGTCCACATCGCCGACGTCGGCTCGTCGGTGGAGTTGGTCGTCGAAGACGACGGCGAACCGAGCCTCCCTCCCTCCCACAGCGGCTATGGCCTCATCGGCATGGAGGAGCGGGCCAAGCTCCTCGGTGGCTCCTTCAGCGCCGGGCCCAAGGGTGGGCGGGGCTGGCAGGTAACCGCTGTGCTCCCCAAGGGCGGAGTGGCCTCGTGAGCATCAGAGTGCTCATCGCCGACGACCAGGACCTGGTGCGCACCGGTCTGGCGATGATCCTCGAGGCCCAACCCGACATCGACGTGGTCGGTGAGGCGGCCGACGGCAGAGAGGCGGTCGACATGGCGCGTGACCTGAAGCCCGACGTCTGCCTCTTCGACATCCGTATGCCCGTGCTGGACGGTCTCGAAGCCACCCGACGCCTCGCCGGGCCCGACGTCGTCGACCCGATGGCGATAGTGATAATCACCACATTCGACCTCGACGAGTACGTGCATGGCGCACTGAAGGCCGGCGCCCGGGGGTTTCTCCTCAAGGACGCCGGGCCGGAGCTGCTCGTTCAAGCCATCCGCGCCGCAGCCGAGGGCGACGCCATGATCGCTCCCAACGTCACCGCCCGGCTCCTGGAGACCTTTGCCCGATCGAGTGAGGTGACCGAGCCGCCGCAGCCACGATTCCCCCTGACCGAACGGGAAGAGGAAGTGCTGGTGACCGTCGCCACGGGTCTGACCAACACCGAGATCGCCGAGGAGCTCCACATCAGTCTCAGCACCGTCAAGGCACACCTGTCGAGCCTGATGACCAAGCTCGATGCCCGCAACCGGGTCGAGCTGGCGATCTGGGCCTACGAGACAAATCGTGTCTGACCCAGGCGTGGGCCTCGTGGTGCCTTACTCCGTTCGCGGCGGCTCCGGGAGCCCCGACGCCCTGACGCAGTGGCATCGGCTGCCGGGCGGTGCCTTGCTCCGCTCGCATTCAGGCCGAACCAGCTTCATTCTCCTCCCATAGGCCCACGAGGATCTCAGCGTTGTGATCGATCACGCCGAGCTGGTCCGGCGAAGCCTGCGCCCACCAGGCGTCGAAGCCTGCCCCGCCGCCACCAATTCGAACAGTCATCGTCGGCGGCTCCGAATGCTCGTCGAAGTCGTAGGTCATACGCATGTACGGCGCGTCGCGTCCATCCCCCATCGGATAGTCGACGGTGAAGTAACGGAACGGCCGCCAGTCGGCGACATGCTCGATGATCACGCCGGCGCCATGCATGCAGTGATTGACCGAGCCGGTGATCAGCCGGCCCGGCGTCTGCAGCTCGAACCCGGTGATGTCGGGATTCCAGAGTGTGCGCTTGTCGGGCGCCGTCACGTAGTCCCAGGCAACCGGCACGGACACCGGCAGCTCCAAGGTCCTGGACCAACGCGCACCCTCGTCGGTGAGATAGACCCGGTTCCGCTCGTTCTCGAAACGCCAGCGGGTCACCAGGTCCGCGACGAACAGTTCCACCGTGCCCATGTCAGAGGTTTCCTCGCTGTACGCGGTGAACCCGAGCACGTCTGGGTCCATACCGAACGTGTCGAGAGTGGAAGCGGTGTATGCCGCGAACCCGGTGGTGGCCAGGGCCGTTCCGGCGTCCGTCTTGAGGAGGCGGTGGACCAAGATCACATCGGGACCCGTGAGCTCTTCGGTGCCCGCGATACGGCGCTCCACGTATTCGCCGTGATGGACGATGTACTTCAGGTCCAACGACGGGATCAGGACACAGGCGTTGCAGTCACAACTGGTGGCATGGTCGATGTCGCGGAGACGACGGCGAAAGGCGAAATAGCCGGCTTCAACGGTGTCGAGGATCAGCGAAGGGCTCACCCTTCCGGCCGGCGCATGGGCAAACGCGGCGTCACCCTCCAGCTTGGACAACGTGAACGTCGGCGCCAACGTCGAGACCAGCGTCTCGAGGAGGTCTGAGAGCACATCCTCGGCGTGCTCCAGTTCGGTCGCCTGGAGGTAGGCGGTGTAGCCGGTGATGTCCGCCATCAGAAGACAACCAGTTGAAGGTGTCGCGAGGCTCTGCACCCTGGGAAGGTAGCCCGAACTCGTCGTCGGATCACCTCTGCTGAGGTTCCGATGTGCCCGAGAGCAGATCGAAAGCGGGTGGACCACCGACCGGATCACGGATTTGAGGCTGTTGTCGGCCAGGCTGCGCCGACTGCCCATGCCGACAACCACGCACCAGCCTCGGTCGCGCCGCGACGCCAGGCTGCCGCTCTACTTGGGATTCTGCGGCGCCGGGTTGGCCGCCGAGTACTTGTACTTCCCGATGTCGAGGTAGTAGTAGACGGCAGGGCTGAAACAAGCGCCCCACCATCCCCATGTCTGCTGTTTGGACAGCCCTCCATTGCCGAGGCTGATCACCTCGTCGTCGCCGACGGCGATCGCCACGTGGAAGTAGCCGGCCTGATTCGACGCCCAGTAGCTCCTCCCGGTGACGATCGAACCACGCTCGACCTCACCACCGAGCGTCGATGGGTCGTGCACCCAGGGGACGATCCCCCACTGTGGCTGGAGACCTTCGAGCTGATTCCCTTCGTCGTCGAAGCGGGGGCGGCCCAGTTGATCGCTGGCCATGTACGCGCACAGGTGGACGAACTCGAAGCAACTCATCTCGCGGCACAGAAGGAAGTCGTCGCTGGTCACCGCAGACACGAGAGTTCCCGGACCCGTCTCGTTGCTCCACGTGAACCAAGGCTCGTCGAAGGTCTTCTGGTGCCACTGGTCGAACTCGTAGAGAGCCTCGGCGACACCGGCGATGTCACCGGTCCCCTTGTACGTGTTGACGATGTCCTCGAGACGCTCCATCCGCTCCACGTCGTCGCCCTGGAGCGCATAGCGACCGAAGCCGAGGGTGATCGGTCTCGGCTGGGTGTCGATGCCGTCGTCCTGCAAGACACCGAAGGGGTCGCTTTCGGTTTCTGGCTCCTCTTTGGGGTAGGGCCCCCGTCTCAGCCACCAGGTCCACAGCCACCAGCCGACCAGCAGAGCCATGATGACCCCCAGGCCGATGAGGACGATTGGGAGGAAGAGACCCCCGTCTGCATCGTCTCCGGCGCTGACCGGGGATGCCGTTCCCGAAGTCGTCTCCGACGACTGAGTCGTTGTGGTCGATTGCGACGACTGGGCTGTAGATGTCGACTCCTGAGTCGTGGTGGTCGACCCGGCTGACATCTCGGGAAACATCCCCGGCAGGAGTGGTGGCATCAGCGCCACTTCGCTGAACGGCTGTGGCGCTCCCAGTGTCAGCGGGATGGAGGTCAGATCGCCCCACTCGACCGGCATCGCCTCGTAGGCGAATGCCTGTTCGTTCACGAGCGGGGTCGGGGCCTCGACCGCGGTGACGGTGGCGGACCCCTCGAAAGTCGGTGGTGCACCGTGGAAGGCGACCACGGCCTGGGTGCCGTCGTCCCAGTATTCGATCGCGCCTCGAGACTGGTAGGTGGCCACCTCCCCGGCGACGTTCTCGAAGTAGTACGCCTGGATGATGCAGTCGTCGACCACGAAGCTGAGCATGACGTTGTTGCCGATCATCGGGTTGCCGACGAACTCGTCGCTCGACTCGAACACCGGCAGTCCGGGGCGGGCCATCGCAACGTTCACTTCCCGGTGTTTGTTCAGACATCCGATCTGAAACGACGAGGTGGTGATCACCGCGGTTCTGATCTCCCGCGTTTCGATGTCATTGGCCCGCTCGACGCCCGCCCAGACGTAGTCGTGGCTGTTCTCCCTGACGAAGACCCCGGGCGTGCCCAGAACCGAAGGGCCGGAGACCGTCTCCCCGAGGTCGTAGCGTCCGATTCCGACCGAGTAGAGGGTGAAGGCCGAGCTCGCCGCAGCGTCCTCAGCCTGTGTTTGCGAGACCCCTTCGAACATCGGCTGGATGTCGAGCTCGATCAGCTCACCGTCGCTCACCCGCGGGTGGACGGTCAGTTCGATGCCGGCCCGGTACAGACCTTGTGTCGAGGTGGTGGCCGTCTCGTCGAGCAACGACTGGGCGAAGGCTGTGCCGGCGATCGTCGCGACCAGGACGGCGACTACCAGCACTGACATCCCGTCCCTCACCTTCATGACCGGGAACATAGCCAATTGCCCAGCTCCGTGGCTTGACACTCGACGGCCTCCGATACGCCCGGGCCGCCGCGCCTTGGTCAGAGCCGTTCGCCACTCCTCTACGCGTTGAGGTCGCTGGGTTCGTCGATGTCTGATCGGTGCGATTGACAATTATTAGCTCCTTGGCTAATAATTAGCCTATGCGGAAACTAACGGACGTCGAATCCGGGGACCTTGCCCAACTCGACCAAGTCTTCGCCGCGCTCTCCGACCCCACCCGGAGGGCAATCGTGGGGACACTGGTCGAAGGCGAGGCCACGGTGGGAACGGTCGCAGAGCCACACGACATGGCTCTGCCTTCGATCTCCAAACACATTCGGGTGCTGGAGACCGCCGGACTGATCACCCGGCGCGTCCAGGGCCGTCAGCACTGGCTGCGGCTGGCACCCGAGGGTTTCCGAACGGCGGCCGAGTGGCTGGCCCACTACGAGGCGTTCTGGTCTCAGGGTCTGGACCGGCTCACGCGTCTGCTTCAGGAATCAGATCAGAAAGGAACACAATGACCACCGACCTGTTGGTATCGCTCGACCGAGTGCTGCCAGCCTCACCAGAGAAGGTTTTCGAAGCACTCACCGACCCGGAGAAGTACTCCCGTTGGATGGGCCCCGAAGGCTCCAAGGTGACCGTCGAGAAGATGGACGTGGTGTTGGGCGGCGAGCTTCGCTTCACCGTCACCCTCCCCGACTCGGGGATGACCTTCGAGCTCTACGGCTACTACGAAGAGGTCGACCCTCCCAACCGGCTCGTCCACTCATGGGCGACTGTCGGAGATGAGGAGGTGTCGACTGTTGCCTTCGAGCTCGAGCCACACGGCGACGACACCCGTCTCCACATCCGTCACCACGGACTCACCAAGCCCGAGGACGTAGCGCAGAACGAAGCCGGCTGGGCGCATCAGCTCGACCGTCTCGAGAAGTTGCTGACATGAGCGGGCTCGATGGGAAAGTGGCGCTGGTAACCGGGGCCGGTCAAGGGATCGGACGTGGCATCGCCCTGGCGCTCGCCAAGCAGGGTGCTGCGGTCTCCATAGTCGGCCGCACACTCTCCAAACTGGAGAAGACGGTGGCCACCATCGAGGAGCGGGGTGCAACCGCCATCGCCGTCGAAGCCGACGTGAAGGACGCTGCCGACGTCGATCGGGCGGTCTCCGAGACGGTTGCCCGGTTGGGCTCTCTGGACGTACTGGTGAACAACGCCCAGGAGTACAACTTCGGACCACTGCTCGACATCCCCTTCGAGCTGGTCGACGCCGGCTGGCAGTCGGGGCCGGTGGGCACACTTCGCTTCATGCGAGCAGCCCACGAGCACCTGAAGAACGGAGGCGTCGTCATCAACATGTCGTCATCTGCGGCTAACGACACCGACCTGGCCGGCATCGGGGCCTACAGCGCCACCAAAGCGGCGATCGACAGCCTCAGCCGGGCCGCGGCCGTGGAATGGGCCGGCGATGGGATCAGGGTCAACACGTTGATGCCATTCGCACGAACTCCATCGGTCGAGGCGAGCTTCGAGATGGTTCCCGGTCTCGAGGAGCAACTCATTGCGGGCATACCACTACAACGAATCGGTGACCCCGAGACCGACATCGGTCCCGTGGCAACCTTCCTCGCCGGCGACGACAGCCGTTTCATCACCGGGACGACCATCTCGGTCGATGGTGGAGCGGTCCGTCTCCGTTGATCGGGTGCTGGTCCCCCGGGTTACCCACGGGGGACCAGCACAGCCACGGGACGGCATGTCCATCGTCGAGCTGATCCAGACCACATGGAAGGAAGCCTTACTCCGGTCGGATCTTCCGGCTCTCCGGCTATCTGGCGGCTCGTACCTGAAGACGTCTGCCCTCCAGTTCGGCCCTCGACAACGAATCGATCGCCGCGATGGCCTGGTTGTGGGGCATCTCGACGAAGCCATATCCCTTCGACTTGCCCTTCCGTCTGGCCACTGTGGTCGACACCACCTCGCCGTGAGTTGAGAACAACTCGTGGAGGTCGGTCTCGGTCGTCTTCCACGGGAGGTTGCCGACAAAGATCTCCTTCGAGCGCTTGTCGCCAGGTGAGTCCGAGCGTCCGCCACCAGGGATCTGAGCGGTGAGCGATACGGGGGGTCCGATGGGAGCGTCGATGCCCAAGTCACGTTGAATCCGACCGATCGCCTTCCGCTGATCTCTCAGCACGAGACTGACCACCGTCCCGCCGGCGCCGGCACGTGCGGTGCGTCCCGAACGATGGACGTAGTCCTTGGCGTCGTGTGGCGGGTCGAAGTGAAGCACCGTTGAGACATCGTCGACATGAATCCCCCGGGCGGCAACGTCGGTTGCGATCAGCGCCGCGGCCCTTCCCTTGGTGAAAGCCGACAGTGCGCGTCGCCGCTGGCCTTGATTCCGGCCGCCGTGCATGGCGACGGCGTCGACACCTCGCTTGCCCAACTGACGGGCCAGCCGATCGGCTCCGTGGCGGGTGCGGGTGAAGACGATCACCTTCTCCCCGGACTCGATCACATCGACGGTCCGATCGATCCGCTGGTCACGCTCGACCAGCCAGAAATGATGCTCGGCGTCGGGAGCATTGGTCTCCACTGCCTCGGCCTCACGTCGAACCGGATTCGTCTGGTAACGCTTGGCCAGCTGGGCAACCTCACCGTCGAGGGTGGCCGAGAACAACATCGTCTGACGTCGCGGGCTGGTCTGGTCGAGAATCCGTCGCACCGCGGGAACAAATCCCATGTCGGCCATGCGGTCGGCCTCGTCGACGACGACCAGGTTGACATCACCGAGTTGGAGCACTCTCTGGTCGATCAGGTCTTCGAGACGACCGGGTGTGGCGACGAGAACGTCAACACCCTTGCGGAGAGCATTCTTCTGGGGCCCGTAGCCGACACCTCCGTACACGACCGCTACCCAGCGGTCGACAACACGTGCCAGCGGCTGCAGCTCGACACTGATTTGCTCGGCCAGCTCGCGGGTAGGGGCCAGGATCAGCGCCTTGGGTCTGCGTGGCCGGGCCGGCTCGACGTTGGTGAGCAAGGGCAGACCGAAAGCCAGGGTCTTGCCCGAGCCTGTCGGGGCCTTGCCACTGACATCCCTGCCGGCCAATGCGTCGGCAATCGCTGCCGCCTGAATTGGGAATGGCTCGGTTATGCCGCGTTTGCGCAGTGTGTCGCAGAGGGGTCTGGGCACGCCGAGGTCGGCGAAGGTGGTGGACATTGGTTTCTCCTCGACCCACACGGGTCATTCGAAATGCGAATCGGGCGAAGAGGCGGTCCAACCAGATCTGGGAATGGGGGCCGTTGATCACCGGTGAAGCGACTGTGCGCTGGCCTCCAACCGGTGGGGCTACCGACCACACTAGGCGCCGGCCCCGGCTACCGGCTATCAGGCGACGTGCAGTTCGGTTTTCGCGTTCTTCGAATGCCTGCCAGGAGGCACGGCGATTTGGGTACCACAGCCTCACCGCGGGAGCAGTGTTTCGGAGCCGGAGCCGATCCGGCCTACCGTCGTGAGCTCACAACCAAGGAATCTCATGGCCCAGGCCGAGAAACTCGAGTTGGTCGAAGCCATCGAAGATGACGTCACCCGGCTCACCGAAGAGCACCTATCCCGCCGATCCGACTGGTATTTCCACGACATCGTCCCCTGGGAACGTGGGGAGAGCTTTCGCGACAAGCCCTGGGACGTCTCGCAATGCACCATCAACGAGAACGCCCGCACCTCGCTGGTCCTCAACCTCCTAACCGAGGACAACCTCCCCTACTACCACTCGCTCATCGAGAGGAACCTGCCCGACACCTCGGCGTTCTCCCGGTGGAACCACCTGTGGACAGCCGAAGAGGGCCAGCATTCCATTGCCATCCGCAGCTACCTACTGACGTCTCGCAACTGCGACCCGTATCAACTCGAGGACGACCGCAAGTCGACGATGATCAACGGGTACCAGCCCGAGTTCAACGACCCCACCGAGATCTTCGCCTACACCGCCACCCAGGAGCTGGCGACGAGGGTGAGTCACCGCAACGCCGGCAAGATCACAGACGACCCCGCTGCCTTCGAGCTGATGCGAAACATCGCCGCCGACGAGAACCATCACTTCATCTTCTACAAGGGGGTCATGCAGGCGATGCTCGACGCGGCGCCCGACCTCGTGTTGGGCGGGATCTTTGAGGTATTCGACAGGTTCGAGATGCCGGGCGTCTCGATGCCCAATTTCCTGCGTCGCTCGATCGAGGTGGCCAAGGCCGGGGTCTACAACCTGCGGATACACCATGACCGGGTTCTCCAGCCACTACTCAGGGACTGGAACATCGGCGGGTTGACCGGTCTGAAACCGGCAGCCGCCGAGTTGCAGGACAAGATCATGGCGATACCCGACCGCATCCTCCACCAGGCTGAGATATTCGAGAGACGGGTCGGTCTCAGCCCCGCCTGACTCAGGACCGGCGTTCTCCGGCCTCGAGCCACGAGACGACGCTCTGCCAATCCACAACTCCCCCCCTTCAGGTCGATGAGGAATCGGTGATGCTCCGTTCGGGACTCGGGCGAACTCGAATCCGATCATCCGAAGGTGAGCATCGGCAGCTACCGCGACCGCTTGTTTCCGTCTGGGAACGAATGATTTGATGAGGCTCTCGAGGAGGGCCGCTGCTTCGGCAATCGATCCTCGTAGTACCCCGTTCGAGGTCGGTACACCGCCGATCCAGGCCACGTGGGCACCTCGCCAGACGAGACCACGAATCCCACCGGTGTCGACGCCGCCCGCCGGTTCAGATCATCAGGTCCCCGCCATTGATGTCGATCGCGGCACCCGTGATGTACCCAGCCTGATCGGAGACCAGAAACCCGATCAGGTCTGCTACTTCCGTCGGTGAGCCCAACCGCTTTATCGGAAAGGACTCTGCGTAGGCATTGGCTTGGTCGGTGGTGATCGTGTTTCGCGTCATCTCGGTGTCAAAGAGCCCTGGGCAAACCGCGTTGACCGTCACACCGGCCGACGCTACCTCCGCGGCGACTGCTCTGGTGAACCCAAGGAGTCCGGCCTTGGCCGTCGTGTAATGGCAGCCGCCCATCGTGCTTACGCTCTTCCCGGCCGTCGAAGACATGTTCACGACTCGCCCCCAACCGCGTTCAAGCATGCCTCCGACAACCGCCTGGGTGCAGAGGAAGGCACCCTTGATGCTCACGGCGAGCACCTCATCCCACTCGTCCTCCTCGATATCGACAAGACGCGTAGGCCGCAGAATCCCGGCGTTGTTGACGAGGATGTCGATCCTCCCGAGTCGCTCTTTCACCCCTGTGACCATTCTGGCCACCTGTCTCCGGTCAGTGACGTCGGCCGAGAAGGTGACCACGTCATCGGCGTCACCTGTCAGATCACGCGCCGCCTCTTCGAGAAGTGAGCCGGAAACGTCGTTGAGGACCACCGCACACCCCGCGTCCAGGAGTTTCGACGCAATGGCACGTCCCATCCCCCCACCGGCTCCCGTGACCAGAGCGACGCGGTCGCTCATCCTTGAGGTCTGAGACCCGTCCAGCTCAGTCATTTCGCCCTCTTGAGCCAACTACCGGGTTCGACAGGACCCCGAGACCCTCGATCTCAACAGTCACCAGATCCCCGTCTCGAAGGAAACGCTTCGGTTCCTTGGCCATCCCCACGCCGGCAGGGGTGCCCGTGGCGACGATGTCCCCCTCTTCCAGAGTCATCCCCTGACTGAGATGAGCTATCACCTCGGCAACGGTGAAGATCATGTGGCTGGTAGAGCCGTCCTGCATGACCTCATCGTTGACGCTGCATCTGATCTTCAGGTCTTGGGGATCTGCGATCTCGCGTGCCGGCACGAAAGCGGGGCCTATCGGGCCGAAGGTGTCAAACGATTTGGCTCTCGTCCACTGACCGTCCGCTCGCTGCACGTCACGCGCCGAGATGTCGTTGAAGCAGGTGTAGGCCGCCACATGGGACAGCGCATCGTCGACTGTGACATTCAACGCAGGTCTTCCGATCACGACGGCCAACTCTGCTTCCCAATCGACCTCTCGACTGATCTCGGGGAGACGAATCGGAGTTGCGTCGGGGACGAGAGAACTGCGCCACTTGGCGAAAGCGAGTGGCGACGAGGGCGGGGAGAGACCCGATTCGATGGCATGGTCGGAGTAGTTGAGGCCTATGCATATCAACTTCCCTGCCCTGGAGATCATGCACCCTCCTACGATCGTCGTCATACTTGGCTGACCTATAATGGTCAAAGATCATGATAATTGACTTGGATGATCGACGATGAAGCGCGTCTTCGCACGAGACGGAGCGGCAGTTGTCCTTGATGTGGAGGGGCCGACTCTTCGCGAGGGGGAGGTCTTGATCAAGACTGCCTACTCGGCCATTAGCGTCGGTACCGAGACCTGGTTGATCGACGGGTCAGGTGACCCGCAGTTCACGAATCACGAGTACCCCCCGGACCCTCCGAGCTGGCCAAAGACCCGTACACCGATGGAACTGGGGCATCCCATGCCTCGGCCACCCACGGCCCAGATGATCTCATTGGGCTACAGCCTCGCCGGCGAAGTCTTGGCGGTATCCGACTCCATCGTGGGAATCGAGGTTGGCGACCGGGTGGCGGCGTCCGGCTCCCAATGCGCCCATCACGCCGAGGTGGTGGCGGTCCCCCGAAACCTCATCGCCCGCGTCCCGGACCCGGTTGGCCTGAATGATGCCGCCCTCGTCACCGTCGGATCGATAGCCACGACGGCCCTCAGGTCGGCCAACATCCAGTTTGGTGAGACAGTTGTGCTCTATGGGCTGGGTCTCCTTGGACTCCTGGCAACCCAGATCGCGGCGACCGCAGGATTCAACACCATCGGCATCGACGTCGATCGGTCACGGCTCGAGCTCGCGGAGCAACTCGGACTGGAACGCTCGTTGCATGGCGAGAGTGATCGGCTTGCGGATCAGGTACGCGATCTCACCGATGGATACGGGGCCGATGCAGTGATCCTCGGGGTCAAGTCGGACTCCAGTGATCCACTGAATAACGCCCTTGCCATGTGCCGCCAGAGGGCGCGCGTGGTCGCACAAGGCGTGTTCGGTTTCAATATCGATCGCCAGAAGTTCTTTGGCAACCAGGTCGAACTCGTCCCTGCTGTCGGCTACGGGCTCGGTCGCTACGACCCCGTATACGAAGAGGGAAATGTCGACTATCCGATAGGGCTAGGGAGATGGACCGAGAATCGAAACCAGGAGTACTTCCTCGGGTTACTCGCCAAGGGCCGAATAGACACCGACCTCATCGCCCCGGTGACCGTTCCGATACATGACGCTCCCCGCGCCTATGCCCAGCTCAGGACGTCCGACCGTCCGCCGACCGTCCTGTTGGACTACACCGGCGAGTGAGTCCCACCACGGAATCAACAACCCCAGTCTCGAGTGGTGACCTAACCGAGCTTCGGTGGCCCACCGATCCGGCATTCCACCCCAACGGGCATGAGGTAGCGTTCCTCTTGTTCTCGCCGGATCCCGAGCTCAATCGCCCGGCCAGCCGTCTACATGTGCACTCGATGAGGGACGGCCGGCTCGTCCGCATCGGGAATGGTGATGAGGACGGGCCACCTCGTTACGCCACAGGGCATGGGCGGCTCGGGTTCACAACCGTCAGAGACGAGAACACACGTATCTGTCTCTTCGACAGCACTACGAGTGACCCGGACTGGATCGCTGAGATACCGGGCCGCGACGTCGAGTTCGATTGGTCACCTGACGCCGAGAGGGTGGTTGGGACCAGCCAGGACGGAGCCACTTCACACGTCTGGATTGCCGATGCCGGTGGTCACCAGCCTTTCCTCCTGGAATCGACCGACTCAGGTCGTCTGTGCCTGCCACGTTGGGCTGCTACGCAGGAGCAGATCATCGTTACACACCTCTCCCCTCCGACCGCGTCGCACCCAGGGCGCGTTGAGGTCTTGGCTACCTCGCCGCAGGGGCGGACAAACCAAATGCTCGTCTGGAACGGGCCAATACATGCCATGGCCGTGTCACCCGATGAAAAAGCACTGGCGGTCATCGGACACCCGACGAGCTGGGGGCTCTGGCACAATCGCCAGCTCTGGATCGTGCCCCTCTCGGGAACACCGGGACCGTGGCAGCTTGGTGGATCGCTCGATCGCAGCATCGGCCAAGTCGTTCGGGGCGATGATGGGCGCGGCATCCACAACATCGGCCTGGAGTGGCTTCCCGACGGTGAGGGCGTCGTCGCTGTGGTTGCGGATGGCGGCATCTCGAGCCCATACGCCTTCGGGCTCGACGGCTCGGTATCTCGGGTTATCGATGACGGGCGCTGTCACCTCGAGCTGGCCGTCGCATCCGCGTCGGGGGCGATCGCGACCAGTTGGTCGTCCCCTGAGGTCCCAGGGGAAGTGTCTGTGTATGAGGGGGGAACCGAGAGCTCCCGCACCCACCTCAACAACGGGTGGCTCGAGAAGAAGCAGCTCGCCGAGACGATTCCCATCACTACGACGACGGCTGACGGGAAGCCGGTCGAGGGGTGGTTGACCAAGCCGCTTCCCCCCAATCCGCTCCGCGACGCACCCCTGGCCGTGCAGGTGCATGGCGGCCCTCACTACCCGGTGGGCAGACGCTTCTCATTCGATTCCCAGCGTCTTGCAGGCCGAGGAATCGCCGTGCTGCGTGTCAACCCGCGTGGAAGCCAGGGGTACGGCATCGATTTCGCCCGGGCGATCGTCGGGGCGTGGGGTGAGCTCGACTACACCGACCTGATGACTGTGATCGAGACGGCAATCGAGGAGTGGGACCTCGACTCGACAAGGACCGCGATATTCGGCGAGAGCTATGGCGGCTATCTGACGAACCATGCGATTACCAGGACGAACAGATTCTCCGCCGCCGTGGCTGAGAACAGCATCAGCGATATCGCCGCGCTCGCTTCCGGTCCAGCAGGCCCTGCTTTCTGGCACCTGGAGTTTGGAGGAGCACCATCCGAGAGGCCTGGGCTCTACAAGCGCAAGTCTCCGCTCTTTGGCGTGGAGGCAATAGACACTCCACTACTCATGATTCACGCCGAGGCCGACACAACTTGTCCCATCAGCCAAACCGAAACCATGGTGAGCGAAATGCGTCGGCAGGGGAAGTCGGTCGAGGTGGTCACAATCCCCGACGAGGACCATTGGGTGAATGTCTTCGGTAGCGCAGCCGGTCGTGTAACCCGCATAGAGGCCCTGGACGGATTCCTCACCCAGCACCTCCTACCCCTCGGGCAATGACCAGCGGGTGACACCCCCTGCAACGAGCTCCCTGTTGACGATGTTGGAGGGAAGCCTGCCTTCGAGAAACCGAATCGCCTCCTCTGCCGAGTTGAGTGCCAATTCTCTCTGGGCCTCCGACGACCTCCAGGCGACGTGAGGCGTGACGATGACGCGTGGATCGGAGAGGACAGCCCGACCCAAGTCGGGATGTGGCTCGTCCTCCAGGACGTCCAACGCTGCCACCGAGACCAAGCCATGATCGAGGGCTACGGATAGATCGGAAAGGTCGACGAGTCCACCCCGACTCGTGTTGACCAGCACACAACCGGGCTTCATGCGCTGAAACGTCTCCTCTCTCATCAGCCGTCGAGTGGCGTTGTTGAGCGGACAGTGGAGGGTTATGGCGTCGGTTGTTTCGAGAATCTCATCGAGCTGAGCCATATCGACACCAGGAGGTTGCTCCTGCCCCGCTTCGTCAGGGTCGTGAGCAACGACCTCCCAGCCAAAGGCCTGCGCCCTGACCGCAACCTCACGGCCTATTCTGCCAAGCCCCACGATGCCCAGACGCCTGCCACGCATCCTTCTCATCTCCGGTAGGTGCCCCGCAACCGCCCATTCGCCTCGATCCCGCCAAACCGAAAGCGCAGCAGGCAGCCTCCGCATCGCCGCCACCAGCAGCATCAGGGTGTGGTCGGCAACCTCGTCGACGCAGTAGTCGGGGACATTCACAACCAGGATCCCCGAAGCCGTGGCTGCGGCGACGTCCACCATGTCATACCCGATGCCGGCTCGGATTATCAAGCCCGTGCGGTCGAGTTGAGAGATCTCTTCGGCCCCGAAGGGCATCATCCCTATCAAGATCACGGGAACTCCGCTCGCCGCCGCCGCAGTCTCCTTTGGCGAGGATCCGTCCGGCATGATCTGCACAGAAGCACCGAGGTTCTCGAGACGCTCGGCCGCGGGCTGCAGGACGGCACGGGCATCCGTGATCAGGACGTCCGGCGAATGCTGGGATCCGGTTGGTGATTCGCTCAAGTGGTGTCCAATCGATAGGTGGCGTGTCGCCCGTCAACCGAGTTGCTTCCCGGCGGATCCCCTTCGTGGGTCGAGGATGTCTGTCAGGGCGTCACCCAGAACCGTGAACAGCAACACCGTCAGGAAGATGGCACCACCGGCCCCAAGGGCCATCCCCGGATTGGCGCTCATGAGGACCTTTCCGGCGTTCAGCAAGAGGCCCCACGACGGCTCAGGCGGCTGCGCCCCCATACCGAGGAAGCTGAGGGCGGCTTCGGTCAGGACCGCGGTGGCGAATGTCAAAGTGAGCTGTACCAGAATCACTGATGAGACATTCGGGAAGATGGCGCGACGCATCATGTAGATGCTGCCTGCCCCGGCACTCTCGGCAGCGAGCACGAACTCCTCCTCCTTCACCGACAGGGTTATCCCTCGGATCAACCGGGCGAAACGTGGCACCTGAACGACGCCCACAGCCAGCACCGCATTGTTGAGACTGGGCCCGAGGGCAGCGACCATCGACATCGCCAGGATGATCGGTGGGAAGGCAAAAAGGGCGTCCGTGATCCTCATGAGCACACCGTCGATCCGCCCACCGAAGAACCCGCTGACCAAACCCATCGGGATGCCCACAATTGCCGCCACCGCGGTGGCTCCGATCCCGACGTAGAGGGTGGTTCGGGTGCCGAAGATGACCCGGCTGAGAACATCCCGACCCACCTCGTCGGTCCCCAGCCAGAACTCCGCTGATGGCTTGCTGGATGGCGGGCCGACGAACTCCTGGGCCGGAAATGGCGCCACCAGGTCTGCGAACAGGGCGACAGCCACAAAGGCCAGCAGCGCAATCATCAGAAGAGTAAGAGATCGAGAGGACCTGAAACGTCTGACCATGCGTCGGCCCAAGCTCCGGTCGCGTGCGGAGAGATCGAGGACCGTCATGCCGAAACCTTGATCCGAGGGTCGATGCGCGTGTACGCGAGATCGACCAGCACATTGATGGTGATCAGGGCCGCGGCCGCCAGAAGCACCGCTGCCTGCACCACTTCAAACGCCCTGCCGAACACGGACTGGATCATCAACCAACCGAGGCCGGGCCACCCGAAGATCTGCTCGATGATCACCATCCCGCCGATGAGAAGACCGAAATTGACCCCGGCCTCGGTGATCAACGGGATCAGGGAGTTGCGAAGACAATGGCGATAGAACACCTCGCGCCGGCTCAGACCCTTACCGATGGCGGTCCGCCGATAGTCCTTCTGTATCTCTTCCAGCATGCTGGCGCGGACGAAACGGGTGAGACGGGCAGCCATCACGATTGACACCGCGGCCACCGGAAGGACCAGGAACTGAATGTGGCGCCAGGGGTCTTCGGTGAAGGGCACGTATCCGCCGGGAGGAAGCACACCGACCTGCAGCGCAAACACCAGAATCAGGATGATTCCCAGCACGTAGGTGGGAATACTGAACCCGAGAGTGGTCACGACTCGGGCCGCCGAGTCGACCCAACGTCGCCGGCTGGTGGCAGCCAGCACACCAATGGGAACCGCGACCACGGTGGCGACCGCCGTGGACACGGCCGCCAACTCGAGACTACGCAAGAAAGCCGGGAAGACGAGGCTCGTCACCGAAGCCCCACCGTGCATTATCGATGTCCCCAGGTCGCCCCTGACCAGGTCGAACAGCCAGCGGAGGTACTGCACCAGGATCGGGTCATTGAGACCCAGTTGGTCCCGCAGGGCTTCCCTCGCCGCCTCCGATGTCTCCAGGCCCAGCACCATCGACGTCACATCGCCCGGCAGCACCCTGAAGATGAAGAAGACCGTGGTAGCCACGATCCACATCACCACCACGCCCTGGCCGATACGCCTTGCTGCGTATCTCCAGGTGGCGCTGTTCACGCTGCGCCGCCCATCTGCTCGTCCGGCGTTAGTGGGAAGTGACAGGCCAACAGGTGCCGAGGCTCGATTGCTTCGAGTGGCGGTGTCTCGGTGGCACACAGCTCGGTTGCTTTCCAGCACCTCGTGCGGAATCGGCACCCGGAAGGTGGGTCGAGCGGATTGGGGGGCCTGCCCTCCAGTCCCTGGAGCTCGTGATCACCTTCGCCAACCATCGGAACGGACTCGAGCAAGGCGGCCGTGTACGGGTGCCGGGGGCGATTCAGTATCACGTCACGTAGCCCGCGTTCGACGATCCGGCCGGCGTACATGACGGCGACCCGGTCAGATATCTGGCCCACGGCACCAAGATCGTGAGAGACGAATAAGTAGGACAATCCAAGAGAAGACTGCAGGTCCTTGAGGAGATTGAGAATCTGCGCCTGAATCGAAACGTCGAGCGCGGAGACTGCCTCATCGAGAATCAACAGGGCGGGTTCCAATGCGAGCGCTCGTGCGATCGCAATCCTCTGCCGTTGGCCACCGGAGAACTCATAGGGATACTTCCGGCTATCGGACGGGTTCAGGCCGACGAGCTGAAGAAGCTCGGGGACTCGCTCCCGGCGTACCGACCGTGCATACCCATTCACCTGCATCGGCTCTCCCACAATCGAACCAACGGTCAACTTCGGGTTGAGCGAGGAAAACGGATTCTGAAAGACCATCTGCATTCTCCGTCGGTATGGCTGAAGCCTTCGCCGGTCGAAACCCGTCACATCAACACCGTCGAACAGGATCTCGCCATCGCTCGGTCTGTGGAGCTGGAGAATCGTCCTGGCGAGCGTTGACTTCCCACATCCCGATTCCCCCACCAGACCCAGTGTCTCTCCCTTGCGGATGGTCAGATCGACGTGATCGACGGCCTCGAGTACGCCACGGTGCCCGGATTCGGGATCGATCACCGGATAAGAAGCGGATACGCCACGGAGCTGTACCAGCACCGCGTTGTCGGAAGAGGACCGATCGCGTGGTTCCCGTGACAGGTCGGGACCGGCCGCCCCGGCGGCGAGGCGACCGTCCCGGATGGCGCTCTCTACGCGATCGGTGAAGTGGCATGCCACCTTTCCCGAACCTCGGCTCTCCAGAAGGGGCGTGGTCTCCTTACAGATGGTCTGCCCGTTGCCGAAAGCGCAGCGTGGCTCGAAGTCACAACCGATCGAGCTCGAACCAAGATGGGGCGGGCTCCCCGAGATCGACTCCAGACGTTCGACTTGTTCGTCCAGCCTCGGATGACAGGCGAGCAACCCCGCGGTATATGGATGTTGGGGATGAGAGAAGACAGAGCCGGTGGCACCCGTCTCCACAATCCTCCCCGCGTACATGACCGCCAGACGATCACTCACGTGCCCCACCAAGCCGAGGTCGTGACTGATGAAGATGGCGGCAGCGCCAGTCGCGCCCTTGGCCACTTCGAGAAGGTCGACGATCTGTGCCTGAATTGTCACGTCCAGGGCAGTGGTGGGCTCATCGGCTATGAGCAGGTCGGGTTTGTTGGCGATCGCCATTGCGACCACGATCCGCTGTCTCATCCCACCCGACAGCTCGAACGGGAATTGGCTGTAGAGCCTCTCGGCTGGAGTCAGGCCAACCACCTCGAGCAACTCGAGGGCCTGATGTCGCAGCGAGTCCTCATTTGTGTCCCTGTGGTGAGCCCACAACGCCTCCTGGATCTGTTCTCCAACGCGGACCACAGGGTTGAGAGCCGAGGTTGGGTCCTGAAAGATGAAGCCGACCCGACTGCCCCGGATCTGCTGCAATTCGGCCCCGGTCAACGCCGACAAGCTCAGACCGTCGAATGCGGCATGACCACTCACGACCGCAGGCGGCGAATCGACGAGCCCGAACAGCGACATGGCGACCGTGGACTTGCCGCAACCGGATTCCCCGACGATGCCGAGAGTCTCGCCCTCGCGCACGTGGAAAGCGACGTCGTCAACTGCCCGAATCAATCCCGTGGAGGTCGGGAACGACACATTCCAATCCGTGACCTCGAGCAATGCTCCCGGGCTGTTCACCACTCACCCTTACCCACACTCATGAAGATACCGCCGGACTGTGTGCATTCGGCACACGGTCCGGCGGTATCGGTCGATTCCACCGCTATTGGTCTAGCCAAACCTCTGTGAAGAACATGTGCGCCTGCGTATGGGCGATGAAGTCCTTGACGTAGGGCTGGGCCGCCACGAAGACAGGCCGACCACCTAGGAGGATGTTGGGCTGCCCTTCCAGAGCCTGTGTCTGCAGGTCCAGGATCGTGGCTCGATACTCCTCCTCGTCGACGATGGAGCGTGCGGCGTCGAGATCCTCGTAGAACGAAGGGTTCTCATCGATCCAGCCAAGTGGTTCCGTCCAGAACTTGGCGTACGTGTGATTCACAAGATCGTAGGGATCGGGCTTGGCTCCCTGCCCGCAAAGGGAAAGGTCGAATTCACCGGCTCGATCCTGGAACGTACGCGATGCCCAGGTGGGACCATCGGGTATCGGAGTTATGGAGACATCGATCCCCACCTCCGCCAACTGACTCTGGATCAGCTGGCCCATAGTCGTGAAATGGAATCCGGCGACCGAACAGATGATCATCTCACCGCCATCTACCCCATCGGCGTAACCGGCGTCGGCGAGCAGCTGCTGTGCCTTCTCCAGATCACGTTGGTTGTAGCTCAGGGCGTCCTCTGCGAAGAAGTCGGCTTCAGGAGAGTCCGCGTTCTCGAGAGGCTCGAGCGGGTTGGATCTCACTTCCATGAACCCGAACAAAGCTGCGCTTATCGCCTCACGATCTATGGCGTAGCTGGCGGCCTGCCGCACCGCCTCCGAATCCCACGGCGTGTTCCTCGAGTTGACGTACATGTTGAAGATGCTGAACACCCTGTCAGGCGGTATCAACTGCATACCCGCCGTCTGTAGCGGACCCATCTCGCTCAAGGGCGCCTCGTAGAGAAGGTCGATCTCTCCAGTCCTCAGCTGCACGGCGAGCACGTTGAGTTCCGGGTTGATGACAAAGCGGATTCCGTCGAGGTAAGGCAAACCGTCGCGCCAGTAGCCCTCGTTGCGCTCGAGAAGGATGAACTGGTTGGGCTCCCACTCCTCGAGCTGGAACGGGCCCGTGCCCACAGGATTCTCTGCAAGGTCAATACTGGAGTCGTCGGGCGAGACGTAGACATCGGCGAGGGTGCTCAGAAGCACGCGATCGGGTTCGCTGAGACGTATCTCGACCGTGGAGTCGTCGACGGCGACGACTTCTTCGATCCGAGTCAACAAACCCTCCGTCCGACCAGCCTGTGGCTCGGAGGCTCGAGCAATGGAAGCCACGACGTCGTCGGCATCCAACTCTGAACCATCGTGGAAGACGACGTTCTGTCGGAGATTGAAGGTCCACGTGAGTCCGTCCTCCGATACCGACCAGTCCTCCGCCAGAGACGGGACCAGGTCGTAGTTTCGTAGGTCGTACTCGACGAGCGTGTCGTAGATGTTCGTGATCACATCGCGGTCCTGCGCGCTGGCATATAGATCCGGGTGAAAGCCGACGACGTCGGTCGTGTGCCCAACCTTGAGCACGCCACCCTGCTGACCGTCCCCTTCGCCTTGGCCGGAATCCCCAAGGGTCGTCGTGGCTCCCACGTCACCGCCGCCGCCGGCTGTACTCGTGGTCGTCGTCGATTCGGTTGTGGCGGACGTGCATGCGGCGAGGGACACACCCAACACCGTCAGGATCGCTGCCAGCCAACTGGCGTTTCCCGTTCTCATCCCAGCGGACCTCCTAAGCGAGGGAATCTGCCTGATATATATCGCCTGCTGGCCCAAATGTCAAACATCGCAATGTTTTAGTTATAGGGGACTGAGCAGATCCAAGACCCGCTCGCCGGCAAGTCGATGCAGGTCATCTCTCGAGGAATCCGAGGCTCCCCCGACATGGGGCGTTGTGATCACGTCGGGTCGCCCCCGCAGAGGATCCTGGCCCCGATCAGGGGGCTCGCACTCTCTGACGTCCAGAGCGGCTTGAGAGACCCGTCCCGCGTCGAGGGCCTCGGCCAGGGCTTCTTCATCGATCAAGCCTCCGCGCCCTACGTTGACGAGGATCAGCCCCGGCTTGGCCATCTTCAGGATGAGCCTATTGACCATGTGATGGGTCTCCGGAGTGAGCGGCGCCGTCAGCACGACGAAATCACTCCTCGCGAACAAGGCTCCGATCTCGAACGCCGGCAGGTCAGGCAGTGGCTCGTGGTCCGGAGTGCGGTAGGTCGCAATCGTCTCGAGGCCAAACCCCCTTGCCCTCGTAGCCACGGCGCGTCCAATCGCGCCCGGTCCCACGATCCCCAGGACCCGCCCTTTCAGACGGGGCATCGCCCAGATCTCGGGATGAGCGTCGAGGTCCCACACGTCAGATGCGCCGACCCTTGACAGAGGAACGATGCGTCTCGCCGCGGCCAGCAGGAGAGCAAGGGCGTGATCGGCGACCTCGTCAGTGGATGGCTGGAGGTTGGCGACCTCGATCCCGGCTCGAGCCGCAGCCCCCAGGTCTACGGCGTCCTTGCCGGAGCTGTAGCACAGGATGGCGACACAGCGGTCCATGTGTCCTATCAACTCCGCAGTGATCGGCTCGAGACCGCTTGCGATGACCAGGTCGGCATCCGGCAGGTGAGCTCGCGCCTCGGACTTGTCAGCTGGGACGATGAGACGGACTTCCGATTTGGCGAGGATCGACCTCTCCACGTCATAGGACCAATCGAGCTTTCTTATCGGGTCGAACACGAGCACGGACCTCGAGCTCATCGTTCTGCCCACTCCCCAGCCGACACCGAGTGGATCACCCCGCGTCGTCCCCGACCTCACGACCAGCGCGCCATCTGAACTCGATCGCCCTTGACTCGAATACGGATTCGCCGCCAGGGCGAAGAGAGATGACATCGTCACACAGCCCAATGGAACGCCGAAGTCCTGACCTGATGTCCACGCTCGCAAAGTAGGACGACGAGACGGCTCGGCGCTCGTCGGGGACCAACCTGACCACCGGAGAGAAGGTTAGATGCATCGTCGTTTCTGAGGCTCGTCCGGCCAGCTCGCCGACTATGCCGGCTGCTCCGGAAGCGACGCGGCGGCCATCGACGTCGAGTGATGCCTCACTAGCGAAGCAGTTCGCCAACACGGCCCGGTCACCAGCATCGAGGGCGTGACAGTATCTGGCCAGGAGCTCATTCACCGAGACGCAGGCCTCGACCCACAGATCAGTGCTCATTCTCGCTCGGAGACGACAGCCCTCGACGCGTCTTCACTCGTCGGGCCACAAGCGATTTCGGGCGGACGATGATGATGGATCTCGTCTTCTCAAAGATCTCGCTCAAGTGTTGTTCGATGAGCTCCTCTCGGTCGTAGTACTTGGCGCATACCTGCCTGGTCAAATCCTCGATCTCATCCTCTAGTAGTACTGCGTCGCCATATGCCACCGCCATCTGACCGGTTTCCGGGTCATCGACACAGAGCGAACAGCGTGGGTCGCGTCGCAAGTTCTTCCATTTCGCCGTCGTCGGTCGCGTGGAGAGAATGAACTCCTTCCCTGTCCAGAGATACCAGA
>JASFVB010000012.1:0-32142 GCA_050050035.1 Acidimicrobiia bacterium
AGCCAACACCATCGTCACCGCAGCAGTCAAAGTCGTCTTCCCATGATCAATATGACCCATCGTCCCCACATTCACATGAGGCTTCGTCCGCTCAAACTTCGCTTTGGCCATTTCCCGGTGTTCCTTCCTTCATCTCTAGTGCGGCCGACGAGGATACGCGTCGGAGTTGCGTAGCGGCGGGCAGACTCGAACTGCCGACCTCTCGATTATGAGTCGAGCGCTCTTACCAACTGAGCTACGCCGCCGTCTGAAGCTGCGCTTCAGATCGGAGAACCACTTCCTCGCTGCTGCGCAGCGCTCCGGCGATTCTCCACCCGTCGCGACAACCTTGTAGACCCGTCCGCACGGGACAGGCGGGAGAATGGCGCAGCCATTCTCCAACGTCAACGGCGCTCGGCGCCGCTGACGCAGAGCCCCGTTCCGGAATCGAACCGAACACCTCTTCCTTACCATGGAAGCGCTCTACCGACTGAGCTAACGGGGCGTCAAGCAAAGCTTGACGATGGAGTAATCACCTCTCGGCTGCTTCGCAGCCCGCCGGTGATTCTCCGGCTTTGATTCAATTGTTGTGTGATGCGCCGCATCACGTTGGAGAAATCGTCTACCTGCTGCTTCGCAGCAGTACGGCGATTCTCCGGCTTCGATCTTCTGAGTTGTAAAACCCCAGTCTACCTGGGACTTTGTCCGGCTATCTCCGCTGATCTTCGCCAGGCTCATCGCACCGACGCTCGGGGCAACACAGGTTGTGGTCGAGTGAGGACACCGAGTCTGTCGGCGTCGATGACGGAGGAGCGGACGGGTCGTCAAATCGTAATGGCTGAGCCGATGCTGGGCCAACCACCGAGTGAGACTCTCTCACTCATCGGCTCGACGAGATGGAGCATGCCTCGTCTCGTCGCGGCTTGGCTCCTCATAGAGATGAAGTCGCTTGCCTGCTACCAGGATCCGATCGAGATCAGAGTCGGGGAGACCAGAATCCTGGGCGACACGCACCACCAAGTCCGCCTCTTCGATGAGGGCTGCCGTCCTGCCCTCGAGATCGGCGGCCTCGAGCTCACCAACGAGATCGGAGATGATCTCCAGCATCGTTCTGAGCACGGCCGGCTGACGAGAGGCGGCGAGACGCAACTCGCTCAGGGCGGAGTGGACTCGCGCCGATCTCGAAGGGGCCTCAGGGAGAAAGACCCTCTGTTGCCGGGGACCCCTGAAGACCCGCGGGGGAGCGTCGAGGAGCAGGATCTCTCGGAGCGGCAGTTTCAGATGCTGGATCACGTCCACCGCCGTTGTGGGGTCGTTCACACCGGGGGAGAGCGCTCGAAGACCGATGTCGACGAGCTGGCGCATGCCGTAGCCGGGGTCCGTAGCGACCGAACGATCACGACCTACCGTCACGGCCCCTTCGATGAGCCGCTCCCACACCGGGTGTTGTGCGCCGGGCCCGGACCAGATGGTGGCGAGAAGGTCGCCAGGGGAGATGGCCTCCCCGACCCGAACCTCGACACGAACCGAGACCTCGGAGGGAAGCCTCGCGGCCAGACGCTCGGCATCGATGCTGCGCACCCAACCGGTGCGCTCGGCGACGACACGATGAGAGTCTCCGGAGGGAACACCCGCTTCCTCTGACAACGGCCCTCCCTCCCGTCGGTGCTCTCGTCGGAAGCCCTCCACGGTTGCCTCGGCTATCCGGCGGACGACGGCGTCGATTCGCATTCGCCGTAGCGAGTGGTCGAGATAGCCCACGATGGCGATGACCGAGGCGACGCCAAGAACGAGGGTCATCGTCACCGACAAACTCGGATGGCCATTGAGATCGGGGTTTCCAGCACCCCCCAACTCGGCCAGGACCAAGAGCGAGAAGGCAAAAGTGCCGGTCACCAAACCCATAACCAGCTTCTGGACCCTGTCCTCGACGAAGCCGGCTACGGATCGGGGTGAGTACTGGGTGGCCGCGATCTGAGACGACAGAGCCGTGATGGAGAGGACGATGGCGGCAACGGTGATGGTCGCTCCCGCCACGGCGGCGGCGATCGCCCGCCCACCGGAAGGTGAGATCGTCAGCACGCCGGGAAGGTCGGCGAGCCGCATCGGGTCCCGATCGACGTAGATGGTGAGCCGGGCCAGGGCAATAGAGGCAATGACGACGACGAGCGGCACCAACAAGAGACTCCCCCGCAGCCGGTCGAGGAGTGTTCGCAGACTCTCCATGCCGTGCACCATACGGGCGTGAATCGCCGGGAGAAGGAACGGCGGGCTGGTCAGCCACGTCGCTGCCGTGGAGTTGGGCCGGGTGGCACGGTCGGGTGCCGGGAGAAGGATTCGAACCTCCGTAGGCGTAAGCCGGCAGATTTACAGTCTGCTTCCTTTGGCCGCTCGGACATCCCGGCTCAACACCAAGCCGGACGCGATGACGCCAGGTCGGTGAGCCCGGGAATCCTAGTTTGACTCCAATCGGTACCTGGTACTCGGTCTTGGTACCTAGTACCGCGAGTGCAGCGAGCTGGTCAACTGACCCCCATGGCCATGTCGTGGAGACGTTGCGTCTCGCCTCCGTCGAGACGTTCGAGTTTGCCGCAGCAAACTCCTCACCATCAGGTCACACAATCCCCATGGCCATGTCGTGGAGACGTTGGATGCGTTCCTCGACTGGAGGGTGGGTGCTGAATAGCCAGGTCAGACCACCGCCCCTCACCGCACGCAGCGGGTTGTCGATGAACAGCTGACTTGTAGCCGGGTTGACACGCATCGGGATCCGGGACGTCCCCTCCGAGATCTTGGCCAGGGCACTGGCGAGCTTCATCGGCTGGCCGGTGATCTCCGCCCCCGACTTGTCCGCCTGGAACTCACGTGTGCGCGATATGGCGAACTGGATGAGCATCGCTGCCACGGGAGCGATAATCAGCGAGAGAATGGCGCCTATCACCCCGAGTGGGTTGTTGCGGCTGTCCCCGCCTCCGAACCAGAAGCCGAACCGGGCAATCATCGACAGTGCGGCTCCGATCATGGCTGCGACGGAGCCGATGAGGATGTCGCGATTGCGAACGTGGGCTAGCTCATGGCCGAGGACTGCCTCCAGCTCCTCTCCATCGAGCATCTCGAGTATCCCCGTCGTCACCGCCACCGCGGCGTGACGCGGGCTTCGGCCGGTTGCGAAGGCGTTCGGCTGAGGTGAGTCGATGACGTGGACCGAGGGCATAGGCATGTCCATCTGCATCGTGAGTCGTCGGACCGTGGCATAGACCCCCGGTAGCTCCGCCTCCGTGACCGGGCGAGCCCGGCTGGTGGCAAGGGCCATCTTGTCGGAGAAGAAGAAGACGAGGAGGTTGAATCCGACGATGAACACCAGCATGAACCAGTACGAGGCGCCGAACATCTGGAGAACTAGCACCAACAGTGCCGTCATGAATGCCAGGAGACCAACCGTCTTGAGGTTGTTCATGCGCCTGATTTTACGGGTGTGCCGGCCCTAGCAATCGGGCGGTCTGCCGGAAGGTGCATTCGGGTGAGGAACCGAGCACGTGGGTCGTCGCCGCGCCCAGATCTGAAGAGAGGGTTGACTACGCGTGTCGCCCATCGCGCTGGCGATGGGCTGCCGTCAAGCCGGACCTCGAGCGTGCAGACCGGCACCCGAAGGTGCAACACAAGTCAGATTGAACCGGCGTCATTGGACGTCCAGAGTCGCGATCACTCGTTGAATCAGGGCGGTGGGACGGAGTCGTACCCACCGTCCTCGTCATCGGACGCGCACAGAAGGATCTCGCCGTCGCCACCTGCGTGATAGTCATAGAACTTGCCGTCGTATCCGAGAAGCACCTGCGTTCCGTCCACGATCGCCTGGGTGTAGACGACTCCCTCCTCCGGGCACCCGATAGAGCCGTCGGGCCACTGCACCGCTCTGGTCTCCACGACCTCGATGCTCTCTTCGGATATCAGCAAACGGCGCGCCAGATCGCGGATGGCCTTCTGAACCAGCTCGGGTTCGTTTGGCATCGTCGTCTCAGTTGGCGCATTCTCCTCAATGGTGGTGGCCGGCTCGGCAGACGCAGTCGACGAAGGCGAAGTCGCGTCCGCGCTTGGTTCCTCGGCCGGTTGCCCGCACGAGACCAAGAGCACCGTTGCCGAGATGAGGATTGTGCGCACGGTCGTTCTCATCATCGCTATGACGATGGCTGCTCAGCCATTGGTTCCCGACGACGGCATCTGCAAGACCCGAAAGTCGCCGAGACCGCGTGGGTGAAGCAGCGTCTCTGCCTCGGTCTTGAGTGTTCGCAGTCGGAGACGTTCGATCTCGTCTCCCGCACGGGTCGCCTCGAGCTCGGCCGAGCGCAGGGCACTGAGACGCTCGCGAAGTCCCAATTGTGTCAAGAACTCGTCCTGACGTATCAGGGCTGTGCCCGGCGCCAGATCGAGAAGCGCCGTGAAGTTGACATCGGCCGTTATGTCGGTCGCTCCGGGCTCGTCGAGGGGGTGTGGACCGAGATGATGTGAGCGGTACGTGCGTAACGTCCCGTCGCGTCTTCGCGGGGCGAGGTTCTCAGCAGTGTCGCCATAGTCGATGGCGAGCACGCAACCCTCGACGAGTCGTTCGTGAGCCCGGGCGAGCCACTCACGTGCGGCGAGCTGAACCTCGACCCAACCACCCTCGTCGACCGGTCCGGCGTACGCGTCGAGCCAGCCCAGGACCTCCGGCCGAGGATTGGCATCGACGAACACGAGGGCGTCACCGTCGATCCCGATCCAGCGCTCGCGCCAGCTGCCCTCGACGAGCTGCGCAATCGCCATTGGCAGGTTGTCCAACAACTCGTTGGCGAGAATCACACCGCGAATGCTCTCCGGCAGGTCCGGGATGACGTCGACGATCCCCGAGAGAGTTTCCCGCGCCGCCGGCGATGCTTCGACGGCCAGGGCATCGACCTCAATCGTCTCCAGCAAGGGTCTAATCAACGAGCCGGATCCGGCCCCGACCTCGACCAGCGTGAAGGGGTCGCCGATTCGCCGGTGGACGTCGTCCACGAAGCGAGCGAGCATCTCGCCGAACATCGGGCTCACTTCCGGTGACGTGAGAAAGTCGCCGGCGCGCTCCGATCGGAGGGTGTCACCCCCGAAGAAGCCCTCCCGATCGTACAGCGCCATCTCCATGAACCTCTCGAAAGGCATGGGCCCATCGCTCTCGATCAGTTCTGTGATGCGACGCTTGAGTGACATGGATACGGTGGTTGCGATGAAATACGGAGTGTTCATCTTCCCGACCGATACGGCAATTCGCCCCGACGTCCTGGCTCGGGAGGTGGAGGCGAGAGGGTTCGACTCCTTGTGGTTTCCGGAGCATTCCCACATCCCCACGTCGCGAGAGTCGCCGTGGGGAGGAAGGAAGGGCGCACCACCACTTCCCGACCAGTACTGGCACACCCACGACCAGTTCCTGGCACTCACCTACGCCGCGTCGGCGACGACCGACCTGAAGTTGGGCACGGGCATCACGTTGATGGCCCAACGCGACCCGATCTGGACTGCGAAGGAAGTGGCGACCCTGGACCAACTCTCCGGTGGGCGGGTGATATTCGGTGTGGGTTACGGCTGGAACAGAGAGGAGATGGCTCAGCACGGGACGCCCTACCTGCAGAGACGTGCGCTCATGCGTGAGAAGATCCTGATGATGAAGGCCCTGTGGACTCAGGACGAGGCGGCGTTCGAGGGCGAGATGTTGAGACTCGAGCCGTCGTGGGCGTGGCCGAAGCCGGCCCAGAAGCCACATCCCCCGATCGTCATGGGTGCGGCTCCGGGGCCAAAGACCCTTGCCGACATCGTCGAGTACTGCGACGGGTGGATCCCGCTGGCGAGCCGCCACGACGTCGTGGGGCAGGTCGCTCGGGTACGCGAAGCGATTGCCGACGCCGGTCGCGATCCGGACGCGTTCGAGGTGACTGCACAGGGTGCGAAACTCGAGCACCTGGACACCCTCGCCGAAGCCGGGGTAGATCGGGCACTCTTCAACCTCCCCCCACTCGGCGCCGACGTGGTCATCCCCAAACTCGACTCCTGGTCAAAATCGCTTTCCTAATGCTGTGGGGACGGTATGCCGCCCCCACGGCGTCTGAAACAACCCCCTTCCGTCACCGGTGACGGCGACACAGAATCGAGACATGGGGAGAGCCGATCAGCAAGTCATGTCCTACCTCGCCTCGTCAGAGGGTGTGATGACTCGTGCCACCGCTCTCGCCCTTGGGATGCCGTCGACCACACTCAAAGAGTGGGTTCGGAGTGGCCGACTCGTCAAAGTCGGAACCGGCCTCTATGTCCTACCCGGCGTCCTACGCAATGAGAGGACCATCCTCGGAGCGGCAACAGCAGCGTTGGATGCCGTCGTTTCCCATGAGTCGGCCGCGCGACTGCACCGGCTCGAAGGACTGGATCCCCGGAGGATCAGTGTCACCGTCCCGGTCCGCCGGAGCAATCGCTTCAACGGCGTGATGGTGCACCAGTCGACAGACCTCGTCGAACGAGAGATCGTCACGATTCGCGGCCTTCCGGTGACTGACCCAGCGCGCACGACAATCGATCTGGCCGCCGTCCTTCCGCCCAAGCTCCTCGCGATCGTCCTTGATCAGGCCGTCCGCATGCGGATCGCGACATACGAGGTCGTGGCGGAGCGCTTGGAATCGACGGCACGCCGCGGAAAGCCGGGAGTGACGAAACTCCGAAGCGTCCTCAAACCTCGGCTCGGCGGCCAATTCGTCACCGACAGCGCACTCGAAACCCTAGCCCTCGGTGTGCTCGAGGACGGTGGGCTACCACTTCCGACCACCCAGTTCCGACCCGAATGGCTCAGACAGGTGAATGGTCGGGTCGATCTCGCCTACCAGGACGAGAAAGTTCTCATCGAGTGCGACAGTCTCCGGTGGCATGGGACAACCGAGGCGGTGCAACTCGACCGTCACCGAGACAACCTCGCCCAATTGGCCGGATGGACAAGCCTCCGGTTCACGTACGAGGACCTCAAGAAGCGACCGTCCTACGTTGTGGATACGGTCAGGGCCGCCCTTTTCAAACGCTCTAAGGCCGAGATACCGCCCGCACAGCATTAGGAACGCGAAAAGGCCCTCCGGTCGGAGGGCCTTTTCTGGTTGATCGGGGAGGAGGACCTAGAAGTCCATTCCGCCGCCGTGGTCGTGACCACCGGGCATCGGCGGAGTCTCCTCCGGCTGCTCGGCGACCAGCGCCTCGGTCGTCAGGAGAAGGGCCGCAATCGACGCAGCGTTCTGCAGTGTCGAGCGGGTCACCTTCGCCGGGTCGGGGACACCCGCGGCGATCAGATCCTCGTACTCGCCGGTGGCGGCGTTGAAGCCGAAGGCCCCCTCGCCTTTGCGCACCTTCTCGACGACGACACCGCCCTCGAACCCGGCGTTCACGGCGATCTGGCGAAGCGGCTCTTCCATGGCCTTGCGAACGATCGCACGACCTGTCTTCTCGTCGTCGGAGCCACCACGGACCTTCTCCACCGCAGCTTGCGCACGAAGCAGGGCCACGCCACCACCGGGCACGACGCCCTCTTCGACGGCGGCACGGGCGGCCTGTACGGCGTCCTCGATGCGATGCTTCTTCTCCTTGAGCTCCACCTCGGTGGCGGCACCGGCCTTGATGACGACAACACCTCCGGAGAGCTTGGCGAGACGCTCCTGGAGCTTCTCGCGATCCCAATCGGAGTCGGTGTTCTCGATCTCACGCTCGATCTGGGCGATACGAGCCTTGACATCGGCCTCGGAGCCGGCGCCATCGACGATCGTCGTGTCGTCCTTGGAGATGACCACCTTGCGGGCACGGCCCAGCAGCTCGGTGGTCACGTTCTCCAGCTTGAGACCGACCTCTTCGGAGATCACGGTGCCACCGGTGAGGATGGCGATGTCCTGGAGCATGGCCTTGCGGCGCTCGCCGAACCCGGGAGCCTTGACGGCGACCGAGTGGAAGGTGCCCCGGATCTTGTTGACGACGAGCGTCGCCAGGGCCTCACCCTCGACGTCCTCGGCAATCACCAGCACACCCTTGCCGGTCTGCATCACCTTCTCCAACACGGGGACCAGGTCGTTCACCGAGGTGACCTTCTGGTTGGCGATCAGGATGTACGGGTCGTCGAGAACCGCCTCCTGACGATCGGGGTCGGTGATGAAGTAGGGGGAGATGTAGCCCTTGTCGAACTGCATGCCCTCGGTGAACTCGAGCTCGAGCCCGAAGGTCTGACCCTCCTCGACCGTGATCACGCCGTCCTTGCCGACACGATCCATGGCATCGGCGATGACCTCGCCGATCGACGTGTCGTTGTTGGCCGAGATCGAGGCGACGTGAGCGATCTCCTCACTCGTCTCGATTTCGCGGGACTGGTCGCCGATGGCCTTCACGGCCGCTTCGACGGCACCCTCGATGCCACGCTTGAGCTCCATCGGGTTGGCACCTGCCGCAACCTGGCGGAGTCCCTCTTTGACCATTGCCTGGGCGAGGACCGTGGCCGTCGTGGTGCCGTCACCGGCGACGTTGTCGGTCTTGTTGGCGACCTCGTAGGCGAGCTTGGCGCCCATGTTCTCATAGGGGTCGTCCAACTCGATCTCCTTGGCGATCGTGACGCCGTCGTTGGTGATCGTGGGAGCACCCCACTTCTTCTCCAGGACGACATTGCGACCCCTGGGGCCGAGTGTCACCTTCACAGTGTCGGCGAGCTTGTCTACACCCGCCTGAAGCCCCTTGCGGGCCTCTTCGTCGAAGCGAAGATCTTTCGCTGCCATAACTCTTACGCTCCTCTAGTTGACGGTTGCCAGAATGTCGCGCTCGCTCAGCACGAGATACTCGCCCGAGTCGATCTTGACCTCGGTGCCGGCGAACTTGGAATAGAGGACCTTGTCCCCCACCGCCACGTCCATGGCGATGCGCTCGCCATCGTCGTCCCGGGCACCGGGCCCGACCGCGACTACCTCACCGATCTGTGGCTTCTCCTTTGCGGTGTCCGGGATGACCAGACCTGACGGAGTGCGGGATTCCGCCTCCTCCGTGGGTGTGACCACCACTCGATCACCAAGCGGCTGAAGCTTCATACGTAGCTCCTCCTTGAGCATCTACGTTCGTGCCTGACCGGTCTCGACGGCACCTGTGGACTGGTTGGTCCCGGGCTCCGTTTCCGGCCATTAGCACTCTCTACTTACGAGTGCTAGCCGACATTAGCACTCTCCGCCTTGGAGTGCTAATCCGATGTGAGTGCTGGGCGCTCAGATTTGCTGAGAGGTGATCTGATGATTCGACCGGTCTGAAACGATAGACGGTCCCTGGAGTTTTACGAAAGTCTCCGGGATGGGTCCACGTTCTCCGCCCAGTCGGTGATCCGGCCCTCAGACAGCCAATGGGCGCCGGCCACGCCAATCATCGCTGCGTTGTCGGTGCACAACAACGGTTCGGGCAATGCCAGTGTCAACCCCCGCTTGTCGGCCTCCTCGGCGAACCGATGACGGAGACGCCGATTGGCTAGGACGCCGCCGCCACCACCCACGGTCTTCGCAGCGGTGGCATCCACGGCGGCGAAGGTCTTGTCGACCAGCACGTCGACGATCGCCTCCTGCACCGCGGCCGCCACGTCGGCGCGAGGCGGAAGGTCTCCTGAAGCACTCGCCTTCTCGATGAACCTCACCACCGACGTCTTCAACCCGGAGAACGAGAAGTTGTAGGGCTGGTCGGGCAGTGCTCGTGGGAACTGGATCGCGTCCGGGTCTCCTTCGTCGGAGGCCAGGTCGATGGCGGGACCGCCCGGGAAGCCCAGACCCATGACCCTCGCCAGCTTGTCGAATGCCTCACCCGCTGCATCGTCGATGGTCTGGCCCACGGTCTCGTAGTCACCCCAGTCAGAGACATAGACGATCTGGGAGTGGCCGCCGGAGGCCAGCAGGGCGACGGCTGGTGGAGTGAAGTCCTCGAACTCGAGTCGAGGGGCCATGAGATGACCCTCCATGTGATCGATGCCGACGAAGGGGAGTTGTCGCGCCCATGCCGTCGCCTTGGCGAAGGAGTGCCCGACCAGCAACGCCCCGACCAGACCGGGGCCGGCGGTGGCAGCGACGCCGTCCAGGTCCGATGGGTGCACGCCTGCCTCGGTCAGGGCTCTGTGGGTCAGCGAGCGTATTGCCTCGACGTGGGCCCTGGCCGCCACCTCCGGGACCACTCCCCCGAAACGGGCATGAAGATCGACCTGAGACGACAGGACGTTCGACAACGCCTTGGTCCCGCGAACCACAGCGACCGCCGTCTCGTCACAACTCGTCTCGAAGGCGAGGATCGTGGGATTCATGTCAATGCCTCGAGATACTCGTTTGTGTCGATGTCGTGTGCCCACATGATCAGGGCGTCGGCGTCGTCGTAGTAGCCAGGGCGGACACCCACGGGGGCGAGCCCCAATCCGGCATAAAGCCGACGAGCCGCCTGGTTCGAACTGCGCACCTCGAGCGTCAGGTGACGGGCACCCGCAGCCACGGCCTTCGTGATGAGGCCGACCATCAGCCGACGACCCAAGCCACGACCACGATGCTCGTCACCGACCAGCAGGTTGGTGACGTGTGCCTCGTCACCGACGATCATCACCCCGCCGAATCCCAGTATCTCCCCGTCCTCGGCGACGAGGTAGACGCGGTTGTCGGCGGCCAACTCGTCGCGAAAGACCCGCTCCGACCACGGTTTGGGTTGGAGAACGGCCTCCATCTCGGCCACCACCGAAACGTCGTCGCCGACCATGGGCCGTAGCGTCGTCACTCCCGTCCCCACGGCCCCTCCTGACGCAGCTTCTCCCAGTTGATGGTCACGTCCGGCTCCCGTAGGTACAGAGGCCGAATGTCTTCGGCGGACGGGTACTCGTCACGCTCGAACTTGCCGGCTCCGATCTCAGCGAGAGCCACCGCGTACGGATAGCGGGGACGCGCCGTCTTGGCATGGTGCATCCCACGCAGGAACCCTTCGGGCAGCTCGGCGACGTCCCCGACGAGAAGGCTGTCGTCGGCAGTCGACTCCAGCGTCGCCCGGAGCTGATCAGCCTCCATCAACTCGGTCGGCGATTCCCTCACGACTCCACCCGGCACCGGGCGATATCGGGCGACGGCGAACTCGCCTCTCCTGGTGTCGATCAACGCCCAGATCATCCGATGGCCGGTCTTCGCCTCTAACGCAAGGACGTCAACAGAGACAGCCGGGATGATGGGAATGCCGAACGCAGCCGCAAGGCCCTGAGCGGTAGCCAAGCCGACGCGGAGCCCTGTGTATAGACCGGGCCCGATGTCGACGACGACGGCATCGAGGTCCACCGGGGACCAGCCCACCTGGTCGAAGCAGAAATCGATGGCCGGGACCAGGAACGAGGCATGGCCCATGCGATCGATGCGGGAGGCGGCAGCCAGAGTCCGGCGGTCCTCCACGACAGCCACCGACGAGCCTGGAGTTGCCGTCTCGATCGCGACGAGTTTCATGCCACACCCCTGAGCTCGCGTTCCGCCCAGGCGCCTTCACCGACAAAGGTGAGAACACGAGTCTCGTCGTCCTCGACGGCGAACTCGATGCGGAGATGGTCATCGGGCAGAACCGACTCGACGGCCTCACCCCATTCGATGACGAGTATGCCCTCCAGCGCCTGCTCGACCACATCGAGATCTTCGAACTCGTGTAGCGATCCCAGTCGATAGACGTCGACGTGAACCATGGGGATGAAGCCCGACCGGTACTCGCGAGCCAGCACGAACGAAGGGCTCGTCACGGTCTCGTCGACGGCGAGACCGGTGGCGATTCCCTTTGCCAATAGAGTCTTGCCCGTGCCGAGATCGCCGGCCAAGACGATCACGTCCCCAGGACGGAGACTCGCGGCGAGACGCGCGCCGAGAGCCTCGGTGTCCTCGGGCTTGGGGCATCGCGCTCTCATCAATGGCCTAGCCCGAGCCTTTGTTGGGTCGGCTCCATCTCGGGCTCTGGCTCTTGGGCGGGTGCGCCATCCAAGAGTGCTCTGACCTGCTCGAAGTCCTCCCGCATCTGCTCCTTCACCCGGGGCCGGCCCCGCAAGGCGGCGGCGGGATGGAAGGTCGGGATCAGGGTCGCCCCGAGCCACCAGCTGATCCTCTGCCCACGCATGCGTGTTATCCCGATGTCCGTCGGAACGAGGAGCTTGGTGGCGAAGTTGCCCAGGGTCACGACAACATCGGGGTAGATCATCCTGATCTGCTCCCTCAGGAACCCCTTGCACGAGTCGATCTCGTCCTGTTGAGGGTCACGGTTGCCAGGCGGCCGGCACTTCAGCACGTTGGCTATGTACGCATCCCGGCGGGAGATCCCGATTTCCCCGAGCAACTCGTCGAGGAGATGGCCGGCCGCACCGACGAACGGCTCACCCTCGAGATCCTCGTTCTTGCCGGGCGCCTCCCCCACGAGCATCAATCGCGCCTCGGGATCACCCACACCAAAGACCACGTTGGTTCGTGTCTCGGCGAGCCGGCATGCGGTGCAACCCATGGCGGCGTCGCGGAGCTCGAGAAATGCAGGTGATGGCGACGTCACTTGGAGACATTGTGCCAAAGCCGGGCGTCATACGTTGGAGGCACGAACCCCATTCTCGATCGCGCCGGCCGTTGCTCCGAACGCAGCTTCCGCCACGGCGTCGACGTCTGCCTCGAGGTCGCCACAGGACACCGCGAATACGATGTCACCGTCGTACCGCGTGTGCGCCGGCCGCACACAGGCACCGAGGGCGTCGTGGGCCCGCACCGTCAAACGCAAGGCGTCGCGACGATTCAACGCCGCGTCGGTGGCCACCACGACGAGGGTCGTGTTCGTGAACGCTTCCGGTGTGAAATGGGGTGATGCCGGCTCGTGCTCGCCTCCCGTGAGCGGCTCCCCGGCGAGTGTGAAGACGTCGCCAACCGAGTTCAGCACCACGAGCGCCCCCACCGTCACATCGTCCACTCGACGAATCGCCGATCCGAGACCTCCGGGACGACGCTCCTCGAATCCACGCCACTTGGCAACGGTGGTGCCGGCGCCGGCTCCGATGAGCCCGGGCTCGACAGGGTCACGAGACGCATCCCGATAGGCGGCTTCTCCCTCTTCGGGGCCCGGCCGAACCCCGAAGTCGGGGAACAGATCGAAGACGACCGCGGCCGGGACGATGGGAACACGCCCAACGGGTGTCTCGTGGCCACGGCCGTCCGCCTCCAGCCCTCGCATGACGCCGTCGGCGGCAGCCAAACCGAACGCGCTGCCACCGGTGAGGAGAATCGCCTGGGCCTGCTCGACTCGCATCCCTGGCTGGAGGAGCGCGTACTCCCGGGTGCCGGGAGCAGCACCACGTGCCTCCGCCGCGACCACGTTGGGCTCCGGCAGGACGACCACGGTGCATCCGGTGCCGGCCTCCGCGTTCGTCCAGTGCCCCACCTGGATGCCTGGGACTGCTGTGATCGTCTCGTTCACACATACCTCCTGGGCACACGTGGCCCGATCGAGCAGACCACTTCGTAGGAGATCGTCCCGAGTTGGTCTGCCCACTCGTCGGCGGTGATTGTCTGATCACCCTGGGAGCCGAGCAGGACGATCTCTTCTCCTACATCGATGTCCTCGTCACCTACATCGATGACGATCTGATCCATGGTCACCGTCCCGGCGAGCGGGAACCGTTGCCCGCCTATCAGAGCAGAGCTGTGGTCGGTGAGTGCTCTCGTGAACCCGTCGGCATAGCCCACCGGTGCCGTCACGACGTTGGAGGCTCGTGCAAGCGGTTTGACTCGTCCGTAGCTGGGTCGCTCCCCGGCGGCCAGATGCTGCACGTGGGACACGTGGGTGATCAGACGCATCGCCGGGGCAAGCTCGATCCGCCCCACTGTCTCCCCACAGGGGTGAAGACCATACGTCCCCAGGCCAATCCGGCAGAGGTCGTGTCTCGCCTCGGGAAACAGCACCGCCCCGGCCGTGTTGGCGAGGTGGGTCCGGACTGGCTGGAACGGAGCTACGAGCCGGTCGAACACTTCGATTTGGGCGCGCGTGTAGACGGCGTCCTCGTCGGCCACCGGGAAGTGCGTCCAGATGGAGGCGAGATCCAGTGTCTTGCTGTCACTCACCGCGGCGACGAGTGCGGGAAGCTCCTCCGGCGGCGCCCCGACTCGGTGCATGCCGGTGTCGACGAGGATGTGGACCCGGTGCCTGGATCCGGTCGTCTCCAACTCGTCGACGAACCGCTGCGAGTATGCCGTTGGCTGCAATCTCCACTTGGCCAACTCATGCGCCGAGCCTGGAGGCGGTTCGCTGAGCAGGAGTACAGGGGCATCGATGCCCGCCTCCCGAAGCCTCACGCCCTCCTCGACCAGTGCCACAGCGAGCATGGCGGCCCCGGAGTCGAGAGCGGCGTTGGCAACCGGCACGTCCCCGTGCCCGTAGGCATCGGCCTTGACGACGGTGCAGACCTCCGCAGGGGAGATGAGCTCGGTGAAAGCCAACACATTCGCAGCGACCGCCTCCAGGTCGATCTCGACGTACGTCGGTCTCACCATGCGTACCGCGTGATCTCGTCGACGAGAGAAACGGCCGTCAGCGACTCCCGTCTCGCCAGGTGCGCCCCGGCGGTCCCATGCCAGAAGGCAGCCGACACGGCGGCCTCGACAGGGTCGAGGCCCCGGGCCCAGAGGGCACCGAGCATCCCGGCCAGGACGTCACCGGTGCCGATGGACGCCAGCTCGGGGCCACCGGCTGTGACGAGGATTGGCGGACCGCCGTTGGTGACCATCGTGGGGTTGCCCTTGCGGAGAACGGTCACACCGTCCTTCTGGGCGAAGGAGCGTATCGAGAAGGTCCCAGCGCCCACACCGGCAATCCGCGCGAACTCGGCATCGTGAGGTGTCACGACGACATCCGCCCCACCGTCGCGGGCCGACTCGAGAGTGGCAGGTGTCAGGCCTCCGGCATCGAGGACAACCCTGTCCGCTTTCGACAGGATCGGTCGTGCTGCGGCAACATCGTCGTCGGCAAGGCCGGGCCCCGCTATGACGACATCGAACCGGGAGAGACGCTCGCCGGTCTCGTCGAGCGCGAGAGCCGGCAGCTCGGGTGCAATCTGTTGAAGGAGGTCGGGGCGTGGTGAGGCTACGACCACCGAGCCCGCGCCGAAGTTGAGGGCTGCCCGTCCGGCAAAGACCGAGGCTCCGACGATGCCTGTCGAGCCGCCGACCACCAACACCGCACCGGCCGACCACTTGTGCGTTTTCCGGGAGCGACTCGGGCGCGGGGCATCGTCGCGATCCGCCATGAACATGGACGGCCGACCACCCGTGATGCCAATGTCCGCCACGGTGACAACACCGCAGACGTCGGGGCCTTTGCCCAAGACGTGGCCGGTCTTCAGAGAACCGAACGTGACGGTCTCCACCGCCCGGAACGCATGTCCTACGACGCCGCCGGTGTCGGGATCGAGACCCGTCGGGTAGTCGACGGCGATCACATCGGCGGGCGTCGACATCCATTGAGTCACCCGGTCGGGCAGACCGCTTCTCACGCCACCGCCGAAGAGAGCGTCGATCACGATGTCCGAGTCCACCACATCTCCGAGCGGCACCACAGGCACCCCATGCGCCCTGGCCGCGTCGGCCGCAGCTCTGGCGAGGGGTGTGGCAGGGTCAGAGAGCGCGTGCACCTCGACATGGGCGCCCCGGCCCCTCAGGAATCGGGCAGCGACATAACCGTCACCACCATTGTTCCCCGGCCCGGCCAGGACCACGACACGTGCCCCGTAGCCGGCACCGTGACGCGCGGCCGCAAGCGCAACGGCATGACCAGCCTCGTCCATCGCCTTCCCGAGGTCGCCGGTGTAGGCCTTGTCGACATGTCGGAACTCCTCCCCGGTCACCACGGGCCTCATGTCCGATGCTCTCCCACTGCCACCGCCATCACGAGCGCAGACGTGTCTGTATGAGTGATGGTGACCAGGACATCGGTAACCCCCATGGAGTCCGCCCTCAGGGCTGCGTTGCCACGCATCCTCACAGTCGGTTTGCCACCGCCGGTTATCTCGATGTCGCGCCAGCGTATGCGTCGCCATCCGGTGCCCATCGACTTCATCACCGCCTCCTTGCCGGCGAAACGGGCAGCGAGCCGTCGTTCCGGCCGGGCAAACCGAAACGCGTATTCGCGTTCGTGGTCGGTGAAGCACCGGTCGGCAAAACGCGGGTACTTGTCGAGGACGCGGCCCACACGCTCGATGTCGGCCAGGTCGACTCCGAGGCCGAGGATCATCATCGGGGGAAGACCTCTCTGAAACAGTCGATGACACGCTGTTGATCGGCCGGAGTCAATGTCGACCCGCTAGGGATACAGAGCCCATTCTCGAATAGACGAGCGGATACGTCCCCGCCGTATGACTTGCAGTCGGCGAAGACGGGCTGGAGATGCATCGGTTTCCAGGCGGGTCGGGACTCGATGTCGTATGTCTCCAGATGAAGGCGGATCTGCTCTCGGTCGACCCCGGCGGCCTTCGGATCGACCGTCAGGCAGGTGAGCCAGAAGGTGGAGAAGTGCCCTTCAGCCTCCGGCATGAACTCGACACCGGGAAGATCACCGAGCTGCTCTCGATACACGGCGTTGTGCTCGCGGCGGATGCCCACCCTCCTATCGAGATCGGAGAGCTGCGACCGTCCCAGTGCAGCGAGGACGTTCGACATCCGATAGTTGTAGCCGATCTCGCTGTGTTGATAGTGCGGGGCAGGGTCACGCGCCTGTGTGGCGAGAAAGCGAGCACGCCCTGCCCAGTCCTCGTCATCCGTCACCAGTGCGCCGCCCCCACTCGTGGTGATGATCTTGTTCCCGTTGAACGAGAGGGCCGCCACCCCTCCGAACGAGCCGGCCGGCCTGTCCCGGTATCGGGCCCCGAGTGCCTCTGCCGCGTCCTCGATCACCGGCACACCACGATCCACGCACAGGGGCTCGATCTCGCCGTAATCGGCGCACTGCCCGTAGATGTCGACCGGGAGACATGCGGCGTAGTCACCGTCGGCAAGGGCGGTCGCCAGCAGGGATGGGTCGATGTTCCAGGTATCGGCGTCGGAGTCGATGAAGACCGGCTCGGCACCGGTGTATCTGATCGCGTTGGCGGTGGCGGAGAACGTCAGGGTGGAGACGAGCACGCGGTCTCCCGGCCCGATGTCGTTGAGGAGCAGCGCAAGGTGGAGAGCGGCCGTCCCGCTGGAGAGTGCCACCCCATGGGCCCTGCCGGTCACCTCGGCGAGCTCCTCCTCGAAGGCGTCCACCTCGGGCCCCAGAGGTGCTATCCAGCCACCGTCGAGTGCCCGGTTGATCGCCACGCGGTCGCTCGCGGCAAGATCAGGTGGCGACAGGTACGTGCGGCTCATCTGCATCCGACAGTATGGCGGGGTTCAGGTGCGGGGACGGGACGAGTCCCGCGGGGTGAGCGGCTCAGTAGCCGCTCAGCGCGCCGACCTTGCGCCCGTAGTTCAGGGCGCGGCCAAACACCCACAGGGATATCGGGTACATCACGGCCGAGAAGACCAGCAACGCCACGATCGCCTGGCCTCCGGTCGGGCCGGGGAGAACCTCTCCTTCAGGCATCAGCACCCGTCTCAGTGCCTGCATCACGTAGGTATGTGGTATGACCCATGAGAGGCTTCGCGCCCAGGCGGGGAGGATCTCCACAGGGAAGAAGGCACCGGAGAGGACCGACGCCGCGATCGTGTAGAGCTGGAGTACCGGGTCTGACCGTTTGGAGAGCACTTTGATGCTCGCACCCAGAATCCCGATGGCCAGGGTCGCCGCAAACCCCAGAAAGACGATGACGAGCGCACCGGGTATCCCACCGAGCGAGTAGGAGGCGCCCAAGGGCACCGAGAAAGCGACCATCAGAGTTGCGGTCAGCACCGATTGCAGGGCCGGCCACGGGACCAAGGCGAATGGAAGGGCTCGCCAGGGCATCGGCTCGACGAGGAACATCTCGAGCTGACCCTGGTTGACGAACTGAAGCATCACGCTGCCGAACGAGTTCAGCGTGACCCCGAGAACACTCATCGTGGCGATGCCGAGCACCACGAACGTGTAGTAGTCGAACGCGACCCCGGGCCCGTTGTCACCGACCAACTCCGAGACGAACTTGAAGGTGATGATGGGGACGAACGTGCCGAGAGCCTGCATCACCAGAGCGAGCGGGTAGTTGGCCGACTCACGGATGCTGATATGCAGGAACGCCGAGCCGATCTGAAGAGCTCGCTTGGTTTTTCGCCACAGCAGCCTCACTGCGCTTCCTCCTCGAGCATCTGCCTGAGCACGTCGCGTAGACGCTGTCTGGCTCTCCCGATAGACACGAGGTGGTCGGTGTGCCCGTCCATAGCGGTCATGATCTGACGTATGGACAGATGTGTGCTCGCCTGCACCGTCGCCCCCTCGACGTGGACATCCTCCACGCCCTGCAGATCCGCCAGGGCCAGCGAGCCCTTGTCGGCCTCGGCGCTCTCGTCGAACTCGAGCTCGATGAATGGCCGCTCGGTTCTCGCCGCCATGCGGCTCAGGTCCCCCGAGTAGAGCACCTTCCCCTGATTGAGCAGAACGACCTTGTCATCGAGCATCTCCACCTCGTCGAGGCGGTGCGAGCTGATCAAAACCGCCAGCCCCCTGGAGACCGCGACATCCTGGATGAGTGAGAGGAGCTCTATCGAGCCCAGTGGGTCCACGGCCGCAGTGGGCTCGTCGAGAACGAGAACGGACGGCTCGTGAAGGATGGCCCGGGCAAACATGAGACGGGCGAGCATCCCCGACGAAAGGGCAAAGCCAACCCGGTCTCGTGCTTTGGACAGCCCCACCATGTCGAGAGTGCGATCGACCCGCTCGGCGAGCTCCCGCCGCGAGATCCCCTGGAGCCGACCGTGAAAGGCCAGGTTCTCACGACAGGTATGGCGAAGTAGCAGAGTCCTGTTCTCGGCCGGCATGAACCCGACGAGTCGCCGCACCGCGGTGGCCTCGTTCGTGGCGTCATAGCCGAGCACCGTTGCCTTCCCATCCGAAGGGGTGGTCAGTCCGGTGAGAATGCGAAACAGGGTCGATTTGCCGGCACCGTTCGGCCCGAGGACCGCCAGCATGTCGCCCGGGAACACCTGGAGAGAAACGTCGTCGAGAGCCACGACAGGGTCCTTGACCGAAGTTCGCAGCAAGAGACGCATTGCCTTCGGGAACGGCTCGTACACCTTGCCGAGGTTCTCGATGGTGACGATCGGGTCGGTCATTTCTTGCTCACGGGGTGCTTGGGGCACGGGTGGTGCGTGATTCGGGCGAGACTACAGTCGCCTGCCCAATACGCTCTATCGTGATCTGGGCCGAGAGCTGAACCGGTTTGATGGCTGAGCGCACCCCGTCGTCCCCTCACGGTCACGTCATTCGAGATGCTGCAATTACCACGATGACCGACGAATCGGCTCCGCCGACGCCACGACTCCACGGGGTGCTGGTCACGTTCCGCCGGCCAGATGAACTGGAGAAGACTCTTGGCCGTCTCGCGGATCAAAGCAAGCACCTCGACAGACTGATCGTGGTGGACAACGACAGCGACCGCTCCGTGGCCGTCCTCGTGGAGCGTTTCGAAGGATGCGTTGCCTCGAAGATCTCGTACCTCGACTCGGGTGAGAACATCGGTCCCGCGGGCGGATATGCCCTCGGGATGCGGGAGTTGTTGGAGAGCTGTGAGGACGACGATTGGGTGGTCCTGCTGGACGACGACGACCCGCCGTACTCCGACAACACGATCGAACGCGCTTCTCTCTTCGCCAGACAGATGCACATCGCCGACCCCGCGGTTGGCGGCGTCGGGGTGTCCGGGGGGCGGTTCGACGCTCGCTCTGGTCGTGTGCTGAGGGTTGGCGATGACGAGCTGGGCGGGCCGATCGTCGTGGACCATGTCACCGGTGGGGGATTCCCCGCCTACAGGGCAGGCGCCGTGCGGGAGGTCGGGCTGCCCTGCTCCGAGCTGTTCTTCGGGTTCGAGGAGCTGGAATACGGGCTCAGGCTCACCGACGCTGGTCGTGCCCTCTATGCCGACGGCGACGCATGGCTGGCGAGACGCGCTGCCAAACGCGACACCGGGGAGCTGCCACCCGAAGACGTCTCGGTCCGACGGGCACAGAGGAGCTCGATCAGACTCGCCGAGCCGTCCTGGCGTCGGTACTACAGCCTGCGCAACCTGATCTACATACTGCGGCGTCGTGGTCACTGGTGGACCGCCGTCAAGATCTCGCTGCTGCGCGGCATCCTCAAGCCACTCGCAAACATTCCCGTGGACCCCCGTCGTTCCTGGCAATACCTATCGCTCGGCTTTCGGGCCGCGCGCGACGGATGGTTGGGGCGACTCGGTCGTACGGTGGCTCCCGGCTGACGTCCCCACAGTGGGGGCGTCGAGAGTCACGCCCAACCATTGCACGAGTCGATCGATCAGGCCCTCTTGGGCCTTCAGGTTCATGTGTGCGGCGATGCCACCCTCCACCGTCGAGATCTCGACGAGGTCCCCCGCTTCTTCGAGGATCGAGCCAAGACGACCGGACCGAGCATCTTCGAACTCGGACCGTCGCTCCTCGTCGGCGGTGCCGAACACGAAGTTGACCCGCGCACCGGACCGAAGCACATGTCCCAGCGGATAGAGGAACCCGTTGCTCACCGACGACTCATCGCCACCCTGGGAGTCCCGGGGCTTTCTCGACAGGCCCAGGACCTTGCGCATCTTCGTCACGCCGACCCTGAAGTAGGCGCGCCTCAACACGGGGTCGGCCAGCTTGCGGATAGTGCGCCATTGGAGCGCCCGGCGAACGTAGTGACCGAGGCCGTAGGCCTCCGCCCACTCCTCGTCCTTCCCCATGCGCCCGTCGTAGACCATCGGGCTCATCAGGAAGAGAGCCTCGAGACCGGCCATGTCCGTGCCGGCGTCGAGGGCGGCACGGGCTCCTAGACAGTCTCCGACGAGCACGAATCGCTCCAATCCCTGCGTGCGCAGCCAGTCGACCGCCGCACGGAGGTCGGCGGTGAACGGGTGGCGGTGGTCGAAAGTCCCGGTCCTGCCCGTGGAGTCGCCGTTCCCGTGATGGTCGTACCGAAACGCGTGGAGGCCGAGCGCCGCAACGCGACGAGCGGTCCTCGTCCACAACTCTCCAACGTGGGCGGATACGTTGTGGCCACCGCCGTAGATCAAGACCACGGCGACACCCACGGCGGGTCCGGTGGGTTGGGTCAGCACGCCGAAGAGCGTCTCGTCCCCGGCCGGGAAGAAGACAGGAGTCTCCTGGGCACTGGTCGCGGGCACGAGCTCAGTCATCGACATTCTCCGACCGTGTCGTGAATCGCCCTCTCACCCATGCTGCGATCTGCTCCGCGAGCTCGGCCGATTCCTTGTGGTCCTCCGGGGCGGCGTGGTCGACATACCAGAAAGGGTCCTCCTTGTGGCGTGCGATCGCGTCCGGTTCGAACCCAGCCGACTCCAACTCGCTTCGAATCCTCTGCGCTGCCGGCTTCAGCTCCCCAGCCTGGCTTCCGCCGATGAGAAGGACGGGACGAGACTCATTACCCATCTCCTCGAGCAGGCTGTGGCCCTCCAATGACCGATACAGCGACCCGGAGAGTCGGGCACCGAGAAGCGTGATCACTCCCTCATCCTCAAGTTGCTGGAGAAGTGACTCTCTGGGAGTGGCCTCGACTCCGTTCTGCATCATCACGACCGCATGAGAGCGAAACGCGTTCTTCAAGTACTCACGTCCGGTTCGCGGTGGGGAGTCGATGACGAGAGGAGCGCCCGACCGTGAGGCATGGGCTGCGGGATAGGACCCCACTTGCACGCCGAGGAACGCGACATCGCGCACTCCCGTGGACCGGCGAACCAGCTCGGCTGCGAGGGACGTGTCCTCGTGCATCCTGTCGAGGGTGAGCACCCCGATGTCACCGTCACTGTTTCCAGTGCTCCGGTAGTGGAATCGCTGCACTGCCAGACCCGCCGAGGCCAGTCTTCTCGCCATCAGCGTGCCATGCCGGTAGTGGGCAATGAACTGCGATAGAAGCGGCTCACACATGACCACTCCGGCACGTGGCTCCACGGACGTGGGCGTGTATCTCAAACCGAATAGCCGGTCCGGCTCGGGCCCGAAAAACTCGATCTCCTCGTGCACGCCCGTAATCGGATCGGTTCTCTCCGCTCGTCCTGCGACCACTGACGGTGCGGTGCGTGAGTCGCGGGTCACGAGACCCGATCCCCGGAGTCACGTGCTCCATCTCGATCTCGAAGGACCCTCGAGGATGCCCATACGGCCACGTCCTCGACGACGGAATCCTGAGCCTGGACGTCTGGGACATTGGCGAGACCTCCGGGCAGCGTCGTGATCTCGACGAGAGACCCGGCATCAGCAAGCATCTCGCCGAGACGCCCCTCCCGTGCATCGTCGAAACGCGCGATGCGCTCCTCGTCATCGACCCCGAACACGAAGTCGATCGCCACGCCACGGCTCAGAGCGCCCTCTACCGGCTCGAGGAAGTTGTCACTCACGGTCACCTTCCTGCGGTCCTCGGGATCGGCCATCCGCTCCACCACCTTCGGCTCCTGAGACAGACCGAAGACGTTCCTCAACTTGGCGATGGTCACCCTGACGTAGGCCTTGCGCATGACCGGATCGCGCAGGTTGCGCAGCGTCGAGAGACGGAGCGCCCTGCGCACGTAGTGTCCCACTCCGTAGGTGGCTGCCCACTCCTGTGCCCGATCCATGGTCCCATCGTTCACCACCACGCTGATGGCATAGACGCCGTCGACAGACTCGAGTCGAGCCGCGCATACGAGACAGGCACGCGCACCCAGGCAATCGCCGACCAGGAGGATCCGGTCCAGTCCCTGCGCCCTCATCCAGTCGACGGCGGCCTCGAGATCGGCGTCGAAGGGATGACGATGATCGAAGGTGTCGACGACACCGGTGCTGTCGCCGTTGCCGTGGTGATCGAAGCGCAGAACGTGAAAACCCTCGGCCGCCACACGTCGGGCGATCCGGGGCCAGAACTGGTCGATGTTTGCGGACATGTTGTATCCGCCCCCATAGATCAAGACCACACCCACGCCCTGCTCCGAGCCGAATGGCCGGGTCAGGATCCCGAACAGAGTCTCCTCACCGTGTTCGAAGTAGACGGGCGTCTCCTGGCGACTGGTGGCCACCACGGCTTCAACCATGTGCTCGACCCTCCGTCGCCACCGTCGCCGGTAGCTTCTCCTTGACCCAATCGGCGATCCTCATCGCTGTCTCGCCAGTCTCTGCCCGGTTCTCCGGGGCGAGATTGGCCACGTACCAGAACGGGTCCTCCTTGGGCCTGATCTCAACAGTGACAGGGATCCCCCTGCCGGTGAGATCCTCCACGACCTTGCGAACGTCTGCCCGCAACTCCCCAGACTGACCAGGGCCAATTAGGAGAATCGGTCTGACGTCATCCCCGATCTGCTCTTGAAGAGTGGCCACCGAGAGTGAGCCATGAAGACCGGCCGGGAGCCTGCAGCCGAGGAGCGAAGTCAGTCCTGTCTCGTTCATCTCGTCGACGAGGCTCTGGGACGCGCTCTTCTCGGCACCTTCCTTCATTACGTAGATGCCGTGGGCACGAAATGCGGCGCGGAAGTAGGCCCTTCCGGTGGGCGGCGGAGAGTCCAGGATCAGAGGGCTCCCGTCCCTCGACAGTGCGGCGGCCGGGTAGGCACCTACGTTCACACCGAAGTAGGCGACGCTGTCGACTCGAGCCACCTCTCGGAGCCTTGCGGCCGCATCGCCGGCATCCTCGAGCATCGAGTCGAGGGTCAGGTTGGATATGTCGCCGTCGCTGTTGCCCATGCCCCGATACTGGAATCTCTGGACTGCGAGGCCGGCCCCGGCCAACGCTCTGGCAGTGAGGGTCCCAACTCGATAATGAGCTCGGAACTGAGAGAGGATCGGCTCGCAGAAGACGATGCCGGCATGGGGTGGAACTGTGCTCGGGCCATAGGTCAGGCCAAATAGACGCTCCTCGCCTGATCCGAAGAAACCGGCTTCCTCCCGTATCCCCGCTTGGCTGTCGACCCGCACTGCACGCTCGTCGGCGCGCGTTGGGTGACCTCGCCCCTGGTCGTTCATGTCGTGTACGCCTCGTCCCCTTGCGACGGGGAGATTCTAAGTCTCACCCACAGTGACCACAACACCCGCTCTAGTACGCCGCACCCGACTCGAACCAAATCGAGCGTCGTCTCCTCCCCCGGCCCATCAATTCGCCGACGGGCACGGGTTGCAGTGAAGACATCGCCAGACCCTCCAGGATCTGCCGGACGGCCAGAGGGCGATCGAACCGGGGGGACGGTGCATCCGGGCGATCGGGATGAGGTACGAACGAATCGTGGAGGAGCAGTATCTTCCCCGGGGCGGCGCGCGCGAGGGCGCTGTCCACTATCTCCGCACCGGTCAGATCCTCCCAGTCGTGTGCCCAGGCGCTCCACACCACCACCTCCATCCCGGATAGACGCGCAGTCAGGTATGAACGCAGGTTCTGCCCTCCATATGGTGGGCGAAAGAAGGTGATCGGTTCGCCCAACACACGCCGGAGCCGCCGCTTGCCCACCCACACACAGTCGACGAGCTCGGTCAGCCTCAACCTGGTCAGGATGTCGTGCCGGTTACCGTGAAGAGCCGCCTCATGGCCCTCATGAAGCACCCGACGAGCCAGCTCCGGGTGTGCCTCTGCACGCTCGGCCAACATGAAGAAGGTCGCCCGGACGCCGTGATCGGCGAGGGCATCGAGAATCGCCGGGGTCTGGTTCGGATCAGGGCCGTCGTCGAACGTGAGACCGATCACCCGGTCGCCGGTGTCGGCTCCAGCCACCGATCCGAGCCCCCACTTCATGGAGGAAGCCATCCATCCACCGATCACCCTCAGAGGTGCGGGGAGCCTCGAGGAGACCTTCTCCACTCTCGCCACGCCGTCGCGCAGTGTCTTGGCCAAGGGCGCTCCCGTCAGCTCCGTCGCTCGCAGCGTCCCCGGGACGCCCCATCGTCGGGGCTCGGCGCTGTTCCTGTCCACCGATTCATGGTGTTTACTGTTGCCCCCTGAGCTGCCGAAAACAAGCGCAAGCCAGTTCTCGATGAACCCGTGACCCCGAGATTCAGTGTCGTCGTCCCTGCATTCAACGCTGAGGACACCATCGCCGACCAACTGGTCGCGCTCGAGAAGCAGACGTTCCCGGAGCCGTTCGAGGTGATTGTCGCGGACAACGGCTCCGTTGATGCGACCGCCGACATCGCACGCTCGTTCTCCGAGCGCCTACCCGGGCTGACGGTCGTGGATGCGAGTGCGAGACGAGGTGCTGCTGCCGCTCGAAACGCCGGGGCGATGGTGGCCACCGGTGAGTATCTCGCTTTCTGCGACGCCGACGACGAGGTCGACGAAGGCTGGCTGGAAGCGTTCAACCGGGGCGTACCGGGTTGCGAGTTCATGACCGGCTCGATCGACCACGACAAACTCAACCCCTCCACCGGAGAGAGTCATTGGCGGTCGCACGTCAGCTCGATCCCCCGCGCCCTCAGGTTCAAGCCGTACGCGCTGTCCGGGAACATGGCTGTCTCCCGCGACGTCTTCGATCGATCCGGGGGGTTCCCCGACGACCTCGGCACCGTTGGGGAGGATGTCGCATTCTCATGGCAGCTCCAACTCGACGGTCACGAGCTCCACTTCCGGCCTGACGCCGTCGTGGCATACCGTCACAAGCACGGCTTGAAGGAGTTGTGGGACCAGCACGTGGCCTTTGGGAAGGCCGATGTGGTGCTGTACAAGCGGTTCAAGCGCCATGGCGTGCCGAAGCCAAAGGTGACCAGCATGATCGCGGCGTACATAAGACTCGTGCTCAAGCTCCCCAGGGTGGTCTCTCCGGAGCGTCGACCGGCGGTGGTGAGGGGATGGGCGAAGCGCTGGGGGCGTCTGCTGGGCTCCGTCCGGGAGAGGGTGATATTCCTGTGAACGGGACGAACAGCTCCGCAGCGACGGGGCAGCCTTCACTCGTCAGTGTCGTCATACCCAACTTGAACGGCGAGAGCACGCTCGGAGACCAGTTGGATGCCCTTGCGTCCCAGACATACGGAGATGATTGGGAAGTGGTGGTGGCAGACAATGGCTCGACGGATCGAAGTGTCGACATCGCCCGTGAGTGGGGTGAGCGCCATGACCGGCTTCGCCTGGTCGACGCCTCCCAGCGTCGGGGCCGCAATGCCGCCCGCAATCAGGGCGCTTCGGCCGCACAGGGCGACCTGATCCTCTTTTGCGACAACGACGATGTCGTCTCCGCCGAGTGGCTCGAGGCAATGGTCGAGGCGTTGGCCGACCACGACCTCGTCGGAGGCTGGATCGAACAGGAATCGCTCAACGAGGACACCTCCGGCTGGAGGACTCCGGCGCCTCGAGACCGTCTGCCGGTGGCAATCGGATTCTTGCCCTTTGCCCCAAGCGGCAATTGTGGGATCCGGACTGACGTGTTCGAGCGTCTGGGGGGTTGGAACGAGGAGTACGAAGGTGGAGGTGAGGACGAGGAGCTCTCGTTCCGGGCAGGTCTCGCCGGATACAAGCTGGGCTTCGCACCGGACGCCGTCATCCATTACCGGCATCGCAGCGACGGTGGCTCACTCGCCCGGCAGCAATACGCATTCGGGCGTGAGGAAGCCCATCTCTACCGTGACTTCAGACAAGACGGGCTTCGACGGAGCTCGACGAGAACGGCGCTCACCGAATGGGCGTGGCTCGTGTGGCATCTGCCCGATCTGTTTCGAGCGGACGACCGTCGTGGCAACTGGATACGCAAGGCCGCGACCCGCTGGGGGCGCCTGGTGGGCAGCGTCAAGTACAGGGTCTTCTACTTGTGAGCACACCTACGGACGGCATCGCCCTTCCCAGCGCCACGATCGTGATGACCACTCACAACCGTCCCGAACTGGTCAAACGCGCTCTCGGCAGTGCCCTCGGCCAGACCGGCGTCGACCTACGAGTGGTGATGGTCGACGACGGTTCCGAGCCGCCCTTCCAGCCGGCCGTGGACGACGAGCGCTTGACCCTGCTTCGCAACGAGAGCCCACGTGGGCCGGCGGCGGCTCGGAACCAGGGGCTGGCCAGAGCCGGCGGGGACTGGGTCTCGTTCCTCGATGACGACGACGTACTGCGGCCCCACATGTTGCGGAGCTCGATCGACGCTGCCCGATCGTCTGCCCTTCCGAGACCGGTGTCGGCCATGTCGGGAGCGGAGATCGTCAGCCCGGATGGGACCGTCATCGCGGTTCGCATGCCCCCGACGTTGGAGAAGGGCAAGCACTACTTCCTGGAGGACCTCCACGACGGGGCGAGCTTCCAGACCCATGCCACGCTGGTCGCTCCCCTCGAAGTCGTGAGGGGGATGGGCGGCTTCGACGCAAAGCTCCCGGCAAGCGAGCACGATGACTTCTTCATCCGTCTCAATGCAGTCAGCTCGATCCAAGGCCTAGGGGAGGTGACCTACCAGATAACGGCTCACACCGGCCAACGTCTGTCGAAGGCCATTCTCGAGCGTGCCAGGGGCATGGAGCTCACGGTCGCGAAGCACGAGACGACCTTCTCCAGGCATCCACGCAGGTACGGGCACTACCTGGCGACGATAGGTGTCACGTATCTGCGCGGCGGGGAGTGGTGGCCCGCCATCAAGGCCACGACGAAAGCCCTGGTCGTCGATCCACGGAGACCTCGCACGTATCTGTGGTGGCTGGCGGCGCTGGCCGGCCCCTGGCCGCTGGAGTTGCGACGACGTATCCGGCGTCGAAGGGCCTCGTGACTCATTGCCAAATCGCCTGCTTCTGCTTGACTATCCGACTGGGTAGGAGTCCAGGGAGGTTTGGGGTATGACGAAGAGCCGCCGTTCGGTGCGCTTCGTCAAGTCGTTGCGCATCGAGAGGCCCATTCATGCCGTGGCCGGGTGCATGATCGGGGTCACCACGACCGAACCGGTGTTCCATCTCACCTTTGACGACGGTCCTCACCCGGTGGTGACGCCGCGCGTGCTGGACGCCCTCGACGAGCACAAAGCCAAAGCGACCTTTTTCGTGCTCACCCAACAGGCCGAGGAGTATCCGGACTTGCTCCACGAGGTCATCGGACGGGGCCATCACGTCGCCCTGCACACCCGAACCCACCCGCGGCTCACCGAGCTGCCCTGGCGGAGCCTGATCGATGAGATACGTGATGCGCAACGCGATCTCGAGAAGCTCGCCCGGCGACCGGTCACGCGGTTTCGACCTCCATATGGCGCTCAGAACTTCCGCTCCCTCTCGGTGGCGCGGGCCTCGGGAATGAAGACGGTGTTGTGGTCGGTCGACTCTCGCGATTGGAAGGGTCTCACCAGCGAAGAGCCCCTGGAGCGTGCAAGACCGGGGTTGGTGCCCGGCGGGATGCTCCTGATGCACGACACTCCAGTCGGCGAAACCGAGAGCGATGACGATTCGCACGGCTTCATCCCCAAAGACGAGCTGACCCGGCTCTACCTGGACGAGCTCGGGCGGCTCGGCATGCATGCGGTGTCGCTCGACGAGCTTCTCTCATCGGGCCGGCAGCGTCGCAAGGCGAAGTTCGGCTGAGGCCGGATGATGACTATTCGAGACGAGGAGACACGGTGCAACTGAACTGGACGGAGGAACAAGAGAGTCTTCGCGACACGATCATCGAGTTCGCCCGCCACGAGCTGAGCGACGACGTTCCCGGACGCGAGTCCGCGGGCGGGTTCACCCGCGAGCTGTGGGCTGCGTGCGCCAGGGCCGGCATCCAGGGTCTACCGATTCCCGAGGAGTACGGGGGTCAGGGAGCAGATCCGCTGACGACAATGCTCGCTCTCGAGGCCCTCGGGTATGGCTGCACCGACAACGGCCTGATCTTCTCGCTGAACGCACATATGTGGTCGGCGGCCATGCCACTGCTCAGGTTCGGGAACGACGAACAACGTCAGCGCTTCCTGCCCGGGTTGTGCGACGGCAGCCTGATCGGTGTTCAGGGCATGACCGAGCCGGGCTCGGGCTCGGATGCCTTCGGTCTGACGACAACTGCGACACTCGACGGCGACAAGTACATCCTCAACGGAGCCAAGACTTTCATCACCAACGGTCCCGTCGCGGACATGTTCGTCATCTTCGCCTCCACCAACCCCTCGGTGGGCGCCCTCGGCATCTCGGCCATCATCGTCGAGGCCGGCGCCCCCGGTCTCACCGTCGGGGCGCCGTTCTCGAAGATGGGCTTGCGGACCTCGCCGATGACCGAGCTGTTCTTCGACGATTGCGAGGTTCCGGCTGAGAACCTGCTGGGCAGGCCCGGCAACGGGATGGCGATCTTCAACCACTCCATCGACTGGGAGCGCGGCTTCATCCTCGCCAGTGCCATTGGCACGATGGAGAGACAGCTGGAGACGGCGATCGAGCATGCTCGGACCCGGGAGCAGTTCGGGCAGCCCATCGGGAAGTTCCAGGCTGTCTCGCACCGCATCGTGGACATGAAGGTCCGTCTCGAGGCCGCCCGGTGGATGCTCTACAGCGCGGGCTGGGCTCGGGAGCTCAGTGACGGCGCAGCCACGCCTCTCGAGTCGGCGATGGCCAAGCTCTACATCAGCGAGGCTTGGGTCCAGTCGAGCATGGACGCGATACAGATCCACGGCGCGTACGGCTACATGACCGAGGCAGAGGTAGAACGCGATCTCCGGGACGCTATCGCCGGACGCATCTACTCCGGGACCTCCGACATCCAGAAGAACATCATCGCTGGCAGGCTGGGGCTGTGAGCTACCTGCTTCACGAGACACTCAGCCGGAGCGCACGAAGGACGCCAGAGAAAACGGCCCTCGTCGATCGGGATCGCCAGGTCACGTACGAACAGCTCGACCGTCTCACCAACAGGATCGCGCAACTCCTCGTCGCAGAAGGAGTGTCGAAGGGTGATCGAGTGGGCATCCTCGCGCCAAAGTCACTGGAGGCAGTCGCCGCGGCTTACGGGATAATGAAGGCCGGCGCGGTCTACGTGCCTCTCGACCCAGAGGCTCCGGTCGAACGCATCACGTTCATCGTGGACAACGCCGATATCCATCTCGTCGTGTCGGTTCGAGACAGGGAAGCCGTCCTGGCGCACACAGCGAATGGGACGGACACCCTCAGCACCGTGGTGTTCCTCGACCCCGAACCGGACCCGACGCTGCCGGATCTCGGGGACGTGACGATTCGCACCAGGTCCGACGTGGACGACCACTCCGGCGAAATCACCCCGATCCGCACGATCGACCTCGATCTGGCGCTGATGTTGTACACATCGGGCTCCACGGGAGCACCAAAAGGCGTGATGCTCTCACATGTCAACGTCATGACCTTTGTGCGCTGGGCAGTCGAGGAGTTCGACGTCACCGCGGACGACCGGCTGTCACAGTTCGCCCCTCTGCATTTCGATCTGTCCACGTTCGACATCTATGGGGCAGCTCTTGCCGGAGCCACGGTCCACCTTGCGCCGAGGACCACATCAATGTTCCCCATGGAGATACGAAGGTTCATAGAGAACAGCGAGATCTCGGTCGTCTACGCGGTCCCATCGTCGTTGATAATGCTCACCGAGAGGGCCAAGCTGGAGACGGGCGTCCTCCCCTCGCTCCGGACCATTCTCTTCGCCGGCGAGGTCTTTCCGACCAAGTACTTGTCGCGACTGATGCGGCTCCTGCCCCACGTCGAGTTCGCGAATCTGTTCGGGCCGACCGAGACCAACGTCTGCACCTACTACCGCGTCCCGGAACCACCCGCTGAGGACTCCCCGCCGATCTCCATCGGGAAGGCAATCCGGAACGTCGAGACCATCGTGGTCAAGAAGGACGGCACGGTTGCCCCCGCCGGTGAGGTGGGCGAGCTACTGGTGCGAGGGCCCACCGTGATGTCCGGCTACTGGGGAGACCCGGAACGCACGGCGAAGTCGCGGATTGCCAACCCGTTCTCGGATGGGCTGACAGATCCCGTCTACAGGACCGGCGACCTCGTCGTCGAGGAGGACGACGGCAACTACACCTTCCTGGGCCGTAAGGACAACCAGATCAAGAGCCGGGGCTATCGAATCGAGCTCGGGGACATCGAAAGCGCCATGTACGGCCATGAGCTGGTCGTCGAGTGTGCGGCAGTGGCAGTCCCCGACGACGCGATCACCAATCGGATCATGGCCTACGTCGTAGTCAGCGAGAGCCTCGAAGCCGGGGACTTGACGACGTTCGTCTCAGATCGAATCCCCAAGTACATGGTCCCCGACAGACTTCACCTGGTGGACGTGCTCCCCAAGACATCCACCGGCAAGATAGACCGCCAGGCACTACTCGAATCTGCAACAGAGAAGGAGAGCAAATGACAGTCCAGGACAAGCTCCGGTCGTACATCGTCGAAGAGCTTCGATTCCCCGGCCAAGCATCCGACCTCGCCGGGGATCTTCCCCTCTTGGAGCGTGAGATTCTCGACTCGATGGGCATCCTCCAGGTCGTCACCTATCTCGAGGGCGAGTTCGGCATCGAGATCGACGACGAGGACCTGGTTGCGGAGAACTTCGCCACGATCGACGCGATCGCCGGTCTGGTGGAGTCGAAACAAAGCTGACCCTGGAGGAAGAGTGGACCGGCTTCAACTGGCCGGGAGGCTGCTCGACACGCTCGAGTCGGCGGGTGTCGACTACATCCACTGGAAGTCGAACGAGCATCTCGACGCCTCGCTTCTCGGTGACACCGACTTGGACCTCCTCGTGCCTCCGGAGCAGATGGAGGCCTTCGAGGCCGTCGTCGCCGATCTCGGGTTCGTGAATCTCGTCGCGCCTCCGGAGCGCGAGACCCCAAACACCTGGGCATATCTCGGAAGCGACCCGCAGACCGGCTCCCTGGTTCTTCTCGACGTCACGTGTGCTCTGACCGTCGGTGAGCGCCTCCTGAAGAATCATGTGCTCGAGGTCGAGGGTTGGCTCATGCACGGTGCGACCTCTCTATACGGCGTGAAGATCCCGCCCCCGGAGAAGGAGATGGCCGTCCTCTACATCCGGAGCCTGCTCAAGACCGGGCGACGCCAGCTGCTTCGGTCACGT
>JASFVB010000013.1:0-30901 GCA_050050035.1 Acidimicrobiia bacterium
GCATGAACAGCTCCTCGAGCGTCGGGGGGTGGCTGATCAGACTGCGCACACCCAGTGGAGCCAGACCGGACACGAACTCCGCCATGCGATTGGAATCGACCTCGAGAACGATCCCGTGATCGTGGATCTCGAGCTCGTGGACGCCGGGAAGACCGGCTACAGACGTGGGATCTCTCGACACTTCGGCCACAACGCTGGTCCGGGTGAGATGGCGGAGCTCGTCGAGTGAGCCGGACTCGACCACGCGGCCCTTGCGCACGATGCTCACCCGGTCACAGAGCGCCTCGACCTCGGCCAGGATGTGCGAAGCCAGCAACACGGTCCTTCCGCGGGCCCTGTCGTCTTCGATCGCCTCCCGGAACTGGGCCTCCATGAGTGGGTCGAGACCCGCGGTGGGCTCGTCGAGGATGAGTAGTTCGACATCGGAGGAGAGAGCGGCGATGAGCGCCACCTTCTGACGGTTGCCCTTCGAGTAGGTGCGGGCCCTCTTCGTGGGATCGAGGTCGAACCTCTCGATCATCGTGGCGCGTCGTGTCTCGTCGAGCCCGCCACGTAGTCGGCCGAGCAGGTCGATCACCTCTCCTCCGGTCAGACCCGGCCACAGTGAGACATCCCCGGGGACGTAGGCGAGACGTCGGTGCAGATCGGTGGCATCGGACCAAGGATCTCCTCCGAGAAGAGTGACTGACCCGGCATCGGCCCTGAGCAGTCCGAGCAGGATCCTGATGGTGGTGGTCTTACCTGCCCCGTTTGGGCCGAGTAGACCGTGAACCTCGCCGGCGGCGACCTCGAGGTCGAGCCCGTCGAGGGCCACGACGTGGCCGAAGCTCTTGTCCAGGGCGGAGATGGATATCGGGTTGGACATGACCAGTGATCCTAGCAAGATGATTGAACACATGTTTAGTATGCTGTTCATGCGTTCAGTAGTGGCCGACGCAGACCTGACTGCGAAGGCGAGGATCAGAGAAGCCGCTTTGCGTCGCTTCCCCAGGGAAGGCTTCGCGGCGACGACGATTCGCTCCATCGCAGCCGAAGCCGGGGCTTCTCCCGCTCTCGTGTTGCACCACTTCGGGTCGAAGGAGGGTCTGCGCGAGGAATGTGATCGCCACGTGGTCAGTGTCTTCAGGGAGACGAAGCTCGCCGCCATGGATGAGGCGAACCTGACCGATCCGGGCTTCGCCTCATATGCCTTCCGGGTCTCCGAGCCACTTCTTCGCTACTACAGCTGGGCGCTGGTTCGCGGCCACTCCGCGGCGGACGAGCTCTTCGACGAGATGATCCGGGAGGGCATGGAGGTCAGCCGTATGGCCGTGGAGAGGGGGCTCATCAAGGATTCACCGGACCTCGACACGCGGACGGTCATTCAGATGGCGATGATGCTCGGGATGGTGGCCTTCCACGAGCACGTCGAGCGGAACACCGGCATCGACCCGCTCAGCTCTGAGGGCATCGCACGTCTCACCCCGACGATCCTCGAGATCCTCTCCGGCCTGTTCGACGAGGAGTTCCTCGGCGTCCTGGTGCAGACCTATCGCGAGGGTGCGTCGGACCTGGCCACGTAGTCGGTCAACCCGAGAGAACCGCCCATGCGATGACTGCGATGGTGATCAGCACGGTGAAGACCACGATCACGACGTCGAGGGTGCTTCTGTCGTGCTCCCGAAACGGATTGAAACCCACACCGAGACGGTAACGGGTGTGGTCGTGTCTACTGTCACGTCCGTGACCTGGCTCACCACTCATTCGTCCGATGGCGTGCGATGGCTGACCATCGACAGACCCGACCGCAAGAACGCCATCCCGGCCGATGGCTGGCATTTGTTGGGTGAGGCGCTCACGGGCTTTGAGGTGAGCTCAGACCGCGTCCTGGTGGTCACCGGCGCCGGTGGTGACTTTTGTGCAGGCGTCGACCTCGGGGGCGACAGATTCACCGGAGACTCCTCGGTCACCGACACGCATCGCCGGATGAAGACGATCGGTCAGGTCGCCCTGGCCCTCCATCGCTGCACAAAGCCCACCGTCGCTGCGGTGGACGGGGTGGCCGTCGGCGCCGGGATGAACCTCGCCCTGGGCTGTGACGTGGTGATCGCAAGTGATCGCGCCCGATTCAGCGAGATCTTCGTGCGGCGTGGCCTGTCGGTCGACTTTGGTGGCACGTGGCTGCTGCCACGGATCGTGGGCTTGCAGCGGGCCAAGGATTTGGCCTTGTCGGGTCGGATCGTCGACGCCGACGAGGCGGTGCGTCTCGGTCTCGCCATGGAAGTGGTGCCGGCCGCCGATCTGGTCGGTCGGGCGGGCGAGGTGGCGGTGTCCTTTCTCGAGGGCGCCCCCGTCGCCCAGATGTTCACCAAACAGGCTCTCAACGCCTCGTTCGAGATGAGTTTCGCCGATGCCGTGGGCTGGGAGGGTCAGTCTCAGGCCATCGCCGCGGCAACAGAGGACGTCGTCGAAGGCGTGGTGGCGTTTCGGGAGAAACGTGATCCGGTGTGGAAGGGCCGATAGGCCTCGCTCATCCGTTTCATAGACCCGAAACAAACGAGAAATCTTCCTCCGATACGGTCCATGAGATGGACGTGGCGCTCATTCAGTGGCCTTCGGACGAAACGCTTCGCTCCGAGCTCGCCGAACGTGGGCATCCTCGTCTCCTGTTGGTGGAGCCCGGCTCCGAGCCTCCGATCTGCGAAGACCCTTTGGAGGATTGGGTTCGTCTCCCGGTGCCACGCGTCGATCGCAACGCGAGGGTGCGAGTCCTCGAGGCCAGGTTCGCCGAAGGTGACCATCACATTCCGACCATCGACGCGGTGGGAACGCTCACCTACCGCGGCGCGAGGACTCAGCTCTCCGAGACTCAGACACGTCTGATCTCCCCGATGATCGCCAGGTTTGGAGCGGTGGTCGGCCGTGACGAGCTCTCGGCTGCCGCATGGCCCGAGACCGATGCGACCGCCAACAGTCTCGATGTGGCGGTTGGCCGGTTGCGTCGTCAGCTCGCACCGGTCGGGCTGAGGATCAGCACGGTGAGATCCAGGGGCTATCTGCTCGGCAACGCCGAGACCCCCTGACATCGGCCGGGAGCCTTTGTCAGATTCGTGTCAGAAACATGTGCTCTCCTCGTAACAAGAGGCTTACGGGCGCGAAATCGGCCGACCTTATGTTCACCGCACCCAATGGAGCTAGACCCGGCCGTCTCGGTCACGAGTCGTCCGAGGAGGAGGCGGAGAGAGTGCAGAGAGCAAAGAAAAAACTTCTGATCGGCGGGGTGCTCGGCACCTTGCTGGTCCTGTTCATGGTGAGTCCCGCCGTGGCACAGGAGGAGCCGGCCGCGGCGACACAGTTCGTCCTGGACAACCTATGGGTGTTCATCGCCGGTGTCCTCGTGTTCTTCATGCAGGCGGGTTTCGCGCTGGTCGAGGCAGGGCTGACCCGGTCGAAGAACGTGTCGAACATCATGATGAAGAACCTGATGGACATGTCGGCGGGTGTGCTGGCGTTTGCCCTGGTCGGCTTTGGCATCGGTTTCGGTGGTGACAACCTCCTTGGCGGATGGTTCGGGTTCGACTTCGGCATCGCAGGAGTCGAGGACACCGTCGCCGACGGTCTCCTGCCGTCCACCTTCTTCTTCTTCCAGGCTGCGTTCGCCGCCACCGCGGCGACGATCGTGTCGGGTGCCATGGCGGAGCGGACGAAGTTCAAGAGCTACTTCGCCTACAGCTTCTTCATCACGGCGCTGATCTACCCGGTGGTGCTCCGCTGGACCTGGGGCGGTGGTTGGCTGGCGAATCTGGAATACCCCTTCTCGGACTTCGCCGGGTCGACCATCGTCCATGCGACCGGTGGTTGGGCGGCGATGATGGGAGCAATCGTCCTCGGGCCACGCATCGGGAAGTTCGGCAAGGACGGCAAGCCGAGGGCCATTCCCGGGCACAACATCGCCTTCGTCGTCCTCGGGGCGCTGATCCTGTTCATCGGCTGGTTCGGGTTCAACCCGGGCTCGGAGCTGTTGGCCGACGAGTTCGTGCCTCAGATCGCGCTGAAGACACTTCTCGCCGCCTGTGCGGGTGCGGTCACTGCGATGTTCATCAACTGGGTGAAGTCCGGGAAGCCGGATGTCTCCATCGCCGCCAACGGGCTCCTCGCCGGTCTGGTTGCCATCACCGCCCCGGTGGGCGCCGTGGAGGCGTGGGCCTCGGTCGTCATCGGAGCGATCGGAGGGTTGATCGTCGTCTACTCGGTTGCGTTCTTCGACAGGCTGAAGATCGACGACCCCGTGGGTGCGATCTCGGTCCACGCTGTCGCCGGGACCTGGGGGACGTTGTCCATTGCGCTGTTCGCGGTGTACGACGACGCCTTCCTCGGCCGTGAGAACGCAGGTCTGTTCTACGGAGGCGGGCTCAACCAGCTGGGAACGCAACTGATCTTCGTCGTGGTCCACTTCGTCTTCGTGACCGTGGCCGCCGGTGCTTTGTTCCTGGCGATCAAGCGGACCATCGGCCTCAGGGTCAGCCCCGAGGAGGAGATGGCCGGTCTCGACGTCGAGGAGCACGGCTCACCCGGCTATGGCCATGACCCGTCGCTCTCCACCGGTGCGTCGGCATGACGGTCGTGGACAACATCGCACAACGGGTCGAACAGTCGAATGACGCCCGGCTACGGTCGGAGTGGGAAAGGATCGGGATATGAAGCTGATAATCGCCTTCATCAAGCCCTTCAAACTCGAACAGGTAGGCGATGCGTTGAAGACGGCCGGTGTCTCCGGGATGTCCGTCAGCGACATCTCCGGGTTTGGCCGCCAGTCCGGCCAGACCGAGGTGTACCGCGGCGCCGAGTACGAGGTGGACTTCGTCCCCAAGGTGCGACTCGAGGTGTTGGTCACCGAGGAGCTGGTCGGGCCGGCCGTGGCCGCTATCGAGTCGGCAGCCAAGACCGGCGAGATCGGCGACGGCAAGATCGCCGTGCTGTCGGTCGACGATGTAGTGCGGATACGCACCGGAGAGCGAGGTGCCGACGCAGTCTGACGGGCTCGAGTCCCTGAACGACTTCATAGACCTCCGTGACAGGATCCGCGAGAAGCGGATCGGTCACGGAGGTCATGAGGTGTGCGACGCCCTGGCCTCCACGTTGGACAAGGCGATCGCAAACCTGCTTCCGGACGCGTCCGGGATGGCCGCAGTGGCGATCGGCGGGTACGGAAGGGGGGAGCTGAGCCCGTTCTCCGACGTCGACTTGATGCTTCTGCATGACGTCGACGACGCCGCAGACGCGGCGGCGACGCTGTTCCGCCCGTTGTGGGACGCCGGTCTCCGCGTCGGCCATGCCGTCCGAACCGTCAAGGAGGCCGCCGCCGCGGCGCGGGAGCGATTCGACACGCAGACCACGCTCCTCACCAGCCGACTGATAGCCGGCGACGAGGCTCTCTTCTCTCAACTCGGAGAAGAGATCACCGCCGTGACCAAGGCGCGCCCCCTTCGCCGTCACCTCGTGGAAGAGGAGCGGGCACGTCGCGCCGACTCTCCCTTCCTCCTCATGGCCTCCGACGTCAAGGTGGGCCGGGGCGGACTGCGCACGCTGCATGGCTTCGAGTGGGAACGACGGCGCGAGGAGCTGATCGGCAAGTTCCTGCCCGACACCGAGTCCGCCGAGAGCGGGCCGCGAGAGAATCTGTTGCGCATCAGAAACGCCCTCCACGCCGTGACCGGACGACCACATGACACGTTCTCACCGGAGTTGAGGGAGCCGGTGGCGCGGTGGCTCGGGTTGGACACCATGGAGACGGCGAGACTGCTCGTCGAGTCCCTGACCGTCGTCGATCGGCTCGCATCGAAGAGATGGCCCGAGGTCCTCGAGGAGACGTCGCCGCGACGACGACGGGTGTGGCCACGCAGGCAGATGGAGAAGCCGAGCATCGACACGACGAAGGTTCCCGGTCTCGCCGATCTCGTCACGGTGCTGGGGGCAGGCGAGCGGGGGAGAGTGGCCTTCCACGACCTGTGGGGTGCGGGTCTCCTCGCCGATGTCCTCCCCGAGTGGGAGGTGGTGGAGTCCCTCCCTCAGATCGTTCCGTTTCATGAGCACCCCGTCGCTGCCCATCTCTGGCGGACGGTCGATGAGATGAAGGCCCTCGTCGGCTCCGAAGGGCACTATGCGGGCGTTGCCTCGGAGGTCGATGCCGACGACGTGCTGACACTGTCCGCGTTCCTCCACGACATCGGCAAAGGCCATGGTGGCAACCATGCCGTCGTCGGAGCCGACATCGCCCGAGCGGTGTGTGATCGGCTCGCCGTCGACTGGGAGAAGACTCGGCTCATAACCGAGGCGGTCCGACACCACCTGTTGTTGGCCGTGACGGCAACGAGGCGAGACGTGGACGATCCCGCGGTCATCGATGAGGTCGCCGCGAAGTTGGGCGATCTCCGGCTGCTCCAGGTTCTCTATCTGCTGACGGTCGCCGACTCGAAGGCCACAGGGCCCGGGATGTGGAACGAGTGGAAGGAGGTGTTGGTCCGCACTCTCTTCGTCCGGTGTGCCACGCGGTTCGGGGCAGACAGACCGGTGGAGACCGGGGTCGACATCGACGATGTGCTCTCCTCGGTCGCGTCAGATCGTCATCCCGAGGTGACGGCTCACATCGCGGGGATGCCGGCCGAGTACCTGAGAAGTGTCGGAGTCGAAGACGTGGTTTGGCACGTGGACCTCATCTCCTCCGTCTCCGGTCCGGCCCGCATCGACGTGCGGCCGGGATCTCCCTTCGAGACGGCCGTGGTCGTCGGCCCGGCGCGAAGTGGGTTCCGAAGACTCGTTGCCGGGGCCTTCGCCGCCAACGGCGTGGATGTGCTCGAGGCGAGACTCCTGACGAGGTCGGACGGGATGGTCGTGGACACATTTCGCGTGCGTGACGATCGCACCGGTGAGAGCATCCCGCCGGATCGGTGGGAGAAGCTCGAGTCTGACATCGAGGAGGGTCTCGGGGGAGAGGCCGACCCGCTCTCCAAGGCTGCGGCACGGGCCGCCGCCTATCCGGAGCCTGGTAGCGCCATTGGCGCGCCGAAGGCCGCCGCGTCGTTCGATCCGGCATCGGGCGACCTGGTTCTCACGGTCAAGTGCTCCGACCGGATCGGCAGGCTGGCCGAGATCCTGACCGTGCTCGGGGACTGTGGTCTCGACATTCGTCTGGCCAAGCTGGACAGCCGCGCCGGGGAGATAGTGGACACGTTCCATGTGACCACCGACACGGTTTCCGACGAGCCACGTGCATTATCGGAGCTCGGTGATCGCATCGCCGGCGCGATCACGCCGTGAACACCCGGCTACTCCCCGATGTCCTCGTTCCACAGGGCGGGCTCGGCCGCGATGAATCGTGTCATGAGGTCGACACAACGCTGATCGTCGACCACGACCACCTCGACCCCACGCTCACGAAGAAGGTCCTCGGCTCCCATGAACGTCCGGTTCTCACCGATCACAACCTCGGGTATGCCGAAGAGGAGGATGGCTCCGGTGCACATGTCACACGGGGAGAGGGTCGTGTATATCACGGAGCGTCGGTACTGGGCGGCGCTGAGACGGCCCGCGTTGTCGAGGGCGTCCATCTCGGCGTGAAGGATGGCCGACCCCTTTTGGACCCGTCGGTTGTGACCCCTGCCGACTATCACGTCGTCGATCATGAGGGCGGAGCCGATGGGAACCCCACCTTCGTCTCTTCCCACGAGTGCCTCTTCGATGGCTGCTTCGAGCCCGACCGCGCTCATCGGGTCGATCATATGACCCGCGCATAATCTGGTCGTCATGCCCCGAATAGCAGTCGCAGGGCCCTCCAGTGTCGTCACCGACGCCGCGGCCGCCATCGGTAGGGAAGGCGGGTCTGTCGTGGACGTGGCGATAGTCGGTGCGTTGACGGCCATGTGCACCGAGCCTGGTGTCTGCGGGCCGGGAGGCGGTGGTTACCTGACCGTCGACGTCGATGGCGGCGATCCGGTCGTCATCGACGGCTACATGAGCTACCCGGGTCTCGGTTTCGAGGGCGAGCCCCACACACGAGAGGTGGTCATGCCGTATGGGGGAGGTGTCACCACACTCGTCGACGCCGGCTCCGTCGCCGTTCCCGGAGCCTTTGCCGCCCTCGACCTGGCGTGGCGCATGTATGGGTCGGTGCCCTGGGCGGTGCTGATGGAGGCGGTTGTCGATGCCATCGAGGGCGGGTTTCCCGTCAGCTACCCGACGCATCTGTATCTGAACGAGGGCGCGGCACAGATCTACGACGTCGATCCGGTGTCCCGAGCGGCGCTGTTCGAGGATGGGAGACCGAAGCCTCTCGGCTCGACGATCGAGTTCCCCGGTCTCACCGACACACTGCGGTACGTGGGAGAGCACGGTGCGGCCGTGCTCTACCGAGGAGATCTGGGCCGGGCGATCGTCGACGATCTGTCCGAACGTGGAGGTGTGCTCACGATGGCGGACTTGGCCACCTACGAGCCGATTGCCCGGAGGCCGATCAGGACGAGGCTCGGGGAGTGGCGACTCGACCTCAACCCCGAGCCGGCCGTCGGAGGTGTGGGAGTGGCCCGGGCCCTCGAGTTGGCCGGAGCGGGCGGAACCGGTCTCGCACCAGCGCTGATCAAGACGTTTGAGGAGCGTCGTGACGGTGCGCTCATGTCGCCCTCAACGGTGGCGGTCGCCGCGGTCGGCGACGATGGCGCAGCCGTGGCGGCGTCCTTCTCCGCGGGCTATGGGTCAGGAGTGGTGCCGGCGGGTACCGGGATGCTGATGAACAACTCTCTGGGCGAGCTGGAGTTGGTGACCGCGGGCGAGCCCGGAAAGCGGATGCTGTCGAACATGGCTCCGGCAGTCGCCCGCCACGACAATTCGGTCGTGGCCGTCGGCTCCCCCGGCGCGGACAGGATCACGACTGCGATCGCCACCACATTGACCCGGATCGCCGCCGGGGACGATCTGGTCTCGGCCATCGAGTACCCCCGTGCCCACCCCGAGTTTGGGGACTTCGGGGTCAGGCTCGCCATCGAGCCAGGCGCCGACGTCGACGGAACGGGAGCAGAGCTACGCCGGTTCGAAGACCGGCACATGTTCTTCGGGGGGGTGGCCGGGGCAGCGCTCCTAGATGGCCGGCTGGTCGCCCACGCCGACTCGCGGAGAGTGGGGGCAGTCGGCTACACGACCCCCTAGAACCCTCCGCGGCGCGACCGTACGGTCGGACTCATGTATGCCGCGACGACTTCGGTCGCCCTAGTCGGTGGCGACGTGCGCCCGGTCGAGGTTCAGGTGCACGTCGGCCGACAATCCGACCAGTTCAAGCTGAGCGGACTGCCCGACACGGCGGTGAGGGAGGCGAAGGACCGGGTGCGGTCGGCGGTGATGTCCTCAGGCGTCAGATTCCCCAACAGGACGGTGACCGTGAACCTGGCCCCGGCGCACCTGCCCAAGTCGGGGACCGACTTCGATCTCGCTATCGCGATAGGGGTCCTCGCCGCCAGCAACGAGATACCACGCCCGGGTCCGGCCGTGGTCGTGGGCGAGCTGGCGCTGGACGGGACCGTGCGCAGCGGTCCCAGCACGATCGGCGCCGCTGTCCTGTCTGCCCGATCCGGGTCCCCGTGTCTCGTGGGGCGGTCGGTGGCACCGGAGATCGCGGCAGTACCCGGATCGAAAGTGCACGGCGTCTCGTCGCTGGCCGAGGCCGTCGAGATGCTGAGGGACGGTCTCGACGATGTCACCACCGTTCGGGCGATGACACCGTCGCGGGTCACCTCTGGGGGCGATCTGTCCGAGGTGAGCGGTCAGCCCCTGGCCCGACGCGCACTGGAGATCGCCGCCGCCGGTGGTCACCATGTCCTCTTCCATGGGCCTCCCGGCGGTGGGAAGACGATGCTCGCACGTCGGCTCCCGGGGATTCTGCCCCCTCTCGGTGAGGAGGATGCCGTCGAGGTCGCGTTGATCCATGCTGCTGCCGGTCTCGACCGTGGGATCGTGAGACAACGGCCATTTCGATCCCCCCACCACACGGCGTCACGCCCCGCTCTCGTCGGGGGAGGGTCCGGTGTCGCCGTCCCCGGCGAGGTTTCGCTCGCCCACAGAGGTGTGCTCTTTCTCGATGAGCTGGCCGAGTTCCCTCGCGCCAATCTCGACACGCTTCGTCAACCTCTCGAGGACGGTGTCGTGACCGTGGCGCGCCGTGGTGTCACCGCGACCTTCCCGTCGTCGTTTCACCTCGTCGCGGCGACCAACCCATGCCCGTGCGGGTTCCGTGACGACCGTCGCCGGCCATGTGAATGCAGACCGGCAGCCGTTGCCCGCTATCGACAGAGGGTCTCGGGGCCCCTCATCGACAGGTTCGACCTCGTCGTGAAGGTGGATCGTCTCGAGACGATGCGTGAGGATCACTCCGACGGGACCCGTGAGGTGCGTGACCGGGTGTCGCGAGCTGCGGACCGTCTCGCAAGCGGGGCACCCGAGCCGGACCGCGGGGCCGAGCGTCTTCTCGATGCTGCGTTGTCGAACAGCCTCCTCACCGCGCGGGGGATGGTGCGTGTGCGTCGGGTGGCGACCACGATCGCCGCTCTCGGCGACTCCGATGTCGTGGAGGAGGACCACGTCTCGGAGGCGATGGCGCTGAGGGCCGAGTGGTGAGTGAGCCCGACCGGCTCGTCCCCTCCTCCGATGCCTATCCCGCCAGTCTTCACGATCTGGAGCAGCCACCGTCTCTGTGGGTCTTGGGCAAGCTGGCCGACAAGCCTGGGGTCGCCGTCGTGGGCTCGAGACGTGCGACCCGCTACGGGATAGACCTCGCCGAGGCGTTCGGCGCGCGCATTGGCGCCGCCGGGTGGACGACGGTCAGCGGTCTGGCCCGTGGCATCGACACGGCCGCGCACAGGGGCTGTCTTCGCATCACCGGTCACGCGGTGGCAGTGCTCGGCTCGGGGATCGACGTCTGCTACCCGAGGGAGAATCAGGGCGTCTACGACGAGATCATCACCTCCGGCGGGGCCGTTCTGTCCGAGTACCCACCGGGGACACCCCCCGATCGGTGGCGTTTCCCCGCTCGCAATCGCATCATCGCCGCCCTCTCCGCGGCGGTCGTGGTCGTCGAGGCGGCGGCCACGGGTGGAGCCTTGATAACCGCCCGGCTCGGGGCGGAGATGGGACGCCCGGTCTTCGTGGTCCCGGGGGATGTCGACCGTCAGATGTCGGAGGGCTGCAACCGTCTCATCAGGGACGGCGCCCATCCGGTTCTCGGACCGGCCGACCTCGTCGAGGAGTTGGGTCTCGTCGTCGGCCCGCCGGCGCCGTCGACGAGCCCAGCCGACGGCATCCCCGCATCCGGCGTTCCCATCGGCGATCTGCCCGAACTGTGGTCTCTGACCATCACGGAGGCCCTGGTCAAGCTGGGTCGGCTCGAGGTCGAGGGGAGGGTCAAGAGGGTCGGCGAGTATGTCGTCCCGACCTGAAGACACTGGACGAAGGTCCCGGCGCCAATAGCATCGTTTGTCGTGGAAGTGCCTGAGATACCCCCCTGGGCGGACGCGAGCGTTCGGGATTATCTGAGGCGATTGACCGATCAGCGTGGTCTCTCGCCCAACACGATCGACGCTTATCGACGCGATCTGGCCCAGTTCTTCGACTTCGCAGACCGAGCCGGGTTGTCCGACACAGACCAGATCGAGCGTCGGGTCGCACGTCGCTATCTGGCGTTTCTCGACACCCTGGGCTACTCGAGACGCACGATCTCCCGCAAGGCGTCCTCGGTGCGGGCGTTCTACGCCGATGCGGTGATCCGGGGCAATGCAGCCGTCAACCCGTTCGAAGGTGTGTCGACGCCAAAGCTGGACAAACCCCTTCCACATGCCATCCCGGCGCGCGCGGTGGCCGCGGCGATCGAGTCGATCGACACCTCCGAGCCGATCGGCATACGGGATCGGGCCATAGTCGAGACGTTGTACGCCACCGGTCTACGTGTGTCGGAGTTGGCATCGATGGCCTTGCGCGACGCCGCCGGTGAGACGGTTGTCGTCCGGGGAAAGGGTGGGAAGGTGCGCATGGTGCCACTGGGAACACCGGCGCAGCGAGCTCTGGACCTGTACCTGCGCGAGTCGCGTCCACGCCTCGTCGGAGCCACCGCCAAGGAAGCGTTGTGGGTCGGTGCGAGGGGTGGCGCGATGACGTCTCGCAGCCTGCGACGGGCCGTGTCTCGACACATCGCGACCTTCCCCCACGCCCTGCGTCACAGCTTCGCCACCCACCTCCTGGAGGGTGGGGCCGACCTGCGCACGGTTCAGGACCTATTGGGACATACCGATCTGGCGACGACGCAGATCTACACTGCCGTTACCCGCAAACATCTGAGAGGAACGTATGACCGAAGCCACCCGAGAGCCTGAGCAGTCTCAGGTCGACGGGCTTTGGGAGCGTTTCAAGGCGACCGGCGACGCGGACGCTCGTGAGCGGCTGATCCTTCATTACTCGCCGCTCGTCAAGTACGTGGCCGGTCGTGTCGGGACCGGGCTTCCCCGTTCTGTCGACCAAAACGACCTCGCCTCATACGGTTTGTTCGGGCTCATCGACGCGATCGACAAGTTCGACCTGGAACGTGGCTTCAAGTTCGAGACATATGCGATCAACCGCATCAAGGGCGCCATCCTCGACGAGTTGCGAGCCCTCGACTGGGTGCCACGGTCGGTCAGATCACGGGCCCGGCGAATCGAGACCTCGATAGGGGAGTTGGAGCACAAGCTGCAACGCCCGCCCACCGAGGAGGAGATCGCCGAAGACCTCGAGATGGAGATGGACGAGTTCCACGACGCCCTGGCGCAGATCGGCCGGTCGGGCATCGCCGCGTTGGACGAGTTCGTCTCCGGCGACTCGGCGACGTCGATGGGGGAGATGATCGCCGACCCCAGGGGCGTGTCCCCCGAGAGTGAGTTCCAGGCGGAAGAGACGCGTCGATCGTTGTTCGACGCCATCAACCGGCTTCCCAACCGGGAGCGGCTGGTCGTCACGCTCTACTACTACGAGGGGATGACCCTCGCCGAGATCGGCGACGTGCTCGGTGTCACCGAGTCTCGTGTTTGCCAGATCCACGCCAAGACGATGATGTCGCTGCGTAATCGTCTCGGTGACCCCGCCTGGGGCTGATTCCCACCGTTCTGTGGAGGTTGGGCGCGCTCAGAGCGCGCCCAACCTCCACAGAACGGTCAATCGGTGGCGAGATCGGCGAGGACGGCACCCGTCAGCTCGATGAGGACGCGTGGATCGAGGCCGACGAGAAACCCACGACTGCCGGCGTTGACGTAGACGAGGTCGAGGTCGGCGAGGGTGCTCTCCGCATAGACCGGGGGGTCGGTGCGCATGCCCAGGGGTGAGGTGCCGCCGAACTGGTAACCGGTGAGACGGTCGGCCTCCCGTTGCGTCGCCGGATTGACCGTCTTCACATCCATGATGCGCGCCAGGCGCTTGACCGAAACCTCACGGTCGCCGTGCATGAGGACCACTGCACCCGACCCGTCGCTGGTGGTGAAGACGATCGTCTTGGCGGTGTGGTGAAGGTCGACGCCCAAAGCCTCGGCGGCGCCGGCCGCACCCGGGAATCGGTCGTAGTCGAAGACGTGCTCGGTGTACTCGACGCCCGAGGACCGCAGCACTCTGACGGCCGCCGTGACCGGGGCTCTCCTAGCTGCCATTGGGCTCACGGAGCATGAACATGGCGTGCTCCAACTCGGCTACGGCGTCGGGCACCGACTCGTCACCGTGCCTGTCGCGCAGCAGCTGCCAGGAGTCGATCCCCAGAGACCTGGCCAGGGCCCAGTACGCGTGACCCCGTACCAGCGACGATGGGTGATCGAAATGGTCGAGTATCGGCCCGATCGCGCTCGACTCACCCGAGTTGCCCGCCGCGACCAGGATGTTGCGGCGGAGGAACCGCGGCTCGCGATGTGGCACGTAGAACCAGTGGAACCGCTCCAGAAGCTCGTCGTCGCTCGAGGCCAGCAGCTCGGCGAAAGGGTGCTCGACCGTCGCCGAGTCGTTGCTGTTCATGGCGGGGAATCCCGGTGGGCACGAGGTCAGACAGTCGTCACACCCGTAGATGCGTCGTCCCACCAGTGGCCGGATCCAGCGGGGGATGGGCCCCGACGTCTGCAACCAGGTGGCAATGCACTTGGCGGCGTCCAGACCCTCGTCGGTGATGGCTCCGGTGGGACACGCCGGCATGCAGGCGACACACGTCCCACACGTCCTGACCATCGGCTCGGTCGTCGTCAACTCGGCGTCCGTGGCGACCGTGCCGATCAGCAGCCACGGGCCGTGCCCGGGTGACAAGACCATGGTGCTCCTGCCGATCCAACCGACACCTGCTCTCGCCGCCGCGGCCCGGTCGACGAGACGATTGTCGTCGATGAGGACTTCCCCTCGGTATCCGTGCTCGCCGAGTGCGACGATCAGGCCTTCGGCGATGCGCCGCAGCGGTGCGTACTGGTCGGTCGCGGCGAATCGGGCGACGGTCGCTCCGGTCGTGGCAGGGGGCGAGGACGCACCCAGGTAGGCGTGGGCGAACACCACGAGACTCCGCGCCCACGGAAGACTAAGGGTGATGTCGGTGGCGGTCCCCGGGTCGTCGTAGGTGAAGTGGAGGGGACCGGACATGCCGTTTCCGCGATGACGTCGCAGTGTGCTCAGAGCACCGTCGAACGGTGCCGACGCGGTCACTCCGAAGGCGACGGCGCCCAGGTCGGTGGCCAGCCGCCGCAGGTCTGTGGTGGTGAGTGCGGTGATCTCGATTACCGAAGCGTAAGACGCCTCCGTACAATCCAGCCCATCACGCACGCCTGTGCAACCCCTCACTGGTCCGGGACTTGACCCCGGGAAGAGGGCCGCTCCCTCCGGAGCGGGGGTCTGACCCGACGGGCGGAGGAAGAACCAGAAAGGAACAGTTGTGGCAGAAGTCACGATGAAGCAGCTCTTGGAGGCCGGCGTCCATTTCGGTCATCAGACCAGACGCTGGGACCCCAAGATGAGCCCCTACATATACGGGGAGAGAAACGGGATCCACATCGTGGACCTCCGTCAGACGGTCACCCAGGTCGCCGACGCGATCGAGTTCGTCAAGCAGATAGCCATCGATGGAGGCTCGGTCCTGTTCGTCGGCACCAAGAAGCAGGCCCAAACCGCCGTCGAAGACGCGGCTCACCGCTCCGGCCAGCCCTTCGTCAACTACCGATGGCTGGGGGGCATGCTCACCAACTTCGCGACCATCCAGAAGCGGGTGTTCTACATGAGGGAGCTGCGTCGTCTCGAACAGACCGGGGAGATGAACAACCGGCCCAAGAAGGAACGACTCAAGCTGCGTCGTGAGTTGGAGAAGCTGGAGCAGAATCTCGGGGGCGTAGCCGACATGAATCGGCTTCCCAACGCGGTGTTCATCGTCGACGTCAACACCGAGGCGACCGCCGTCAAGGAGGCGGACCGGTTGAACATCCCGATCATCGCTTTGGTCGACACCAACTCCGACCCAGACCCGATCGACCACGTCATCCCGGGCAACGACGATGCGATCAGGGCGGCGCAGCTCATTGCGTCGGCTCTGGCCGATGCCATCGTCGAGGGTCGTGAGATCGCCTCCAAGAAGAAGGCAAAGGCCGAGGAGGGCGACGACGGCTCGGAGGACGGGAGCTAGCGATGGCCGACATCACCGTTCAAGACATCCAGAAGCTGCGTCAAGACGCCGGTGTGGGGATGATGGACGCCAAGAAGGCCCTGACCGAGACTGACGGCGACCAGGAGAAGGCCTTCGAGCTCCTTCGCGAGAAGGGGCAGGCCAAGGTGGCCAAACGCGCCGACCGGGAGTCTGCCGAAGGCACCATCGGGAGCTACATACACATACAGAACGACCGGCCGGTGCTGGGTGTGTTGGTCGAGCTGGCTTGTGAGACCGACTTCGTCGCCAAGAGCGATGAGTTCCGCGAGACGGCGGACGCGATAGCCATGCACGTCAGCTGGGCCAGCCCGGAGTGGGTGACCCGTGACGAGGTGGACGAGGATGTGCTCGCCAAGGAGAAGGAGCTGATCTCCCGACAGGCGACTGCCGAGGGCAAGCCCGAGGAAGTGGTCGAGCGAATAGTCCAGGGGAAGATTGAGTCGTGGTACGAGGAGAACGTCCTGTCCGACCAGAAATTCGTGAACCCTGAGAGGTATGACGGGACGGTGGGCGATATGGTCGGAGAGCTCGCCGCGAAGATGGGCGAGAACATCTCGATCCGACGGGTGGCGAGAGTCGCCGTCGGCTCCTAGGAGTCCCCCTTGACCGAAACCGACAGCGAAGGGCAGAACCACGACCGCAGACGTGTCCTGCTGAAGCTCTCGGGTGAGGCGTTCGCCGACCCCGAGGTCGGATACGGCATCGACCCCAGGACGGTGCACAGAGTCGCGGCCGAGATCGCCGAGGCGCAGACCAACGGGGTCGAGGTGGCGATCGTGGTCGGTGGTGGGAACATCTTCCGCGGTGTCTCCCAGGCTGCCGAGGGGATGGACCCCGCAAATGCCGACTACATGGGGATGCTGGCCACCGTCATCAACGCTCTCGCCTTGCGCGACGCCCTCGAGAACGCAGGGGTTCACACCAGGGTGCAGAGCGCCATAACCATGCAGGAGCTGGCCGAGCCGTACATCAGGCTGCGCGCCATTCGTCACCTGGAGAAGGGACGCGCGGTGATCTTCGCCGCCGGGACCGGGAACCCGTTCTTCACCACCGACACCACGGCGGCCCTGCGTGCCATCGAGATCGGGGCGGACACCCTGCTCAAAGCCTCGAAGGTCGACGGTATATACGACTCCGATCCGAAGACGAACGCCGATGCCACTCTTCTCCCCGAGCTGTCGTACATGGACTTCATCGCTCGTGAGCTCAAGGTGATGGACACCACGGCAGTTACGATGTGTCGAGAGCACAGCGTGCCGATTCACGTCTTCAACATGAGGGCCCCCGGCAACATCGTCAAGGCCGTCAAAGGTGAGCGTCTCGGCACACTGGTCCACTGAGGAGGCTGTTCGTGATCAACGATCTGCTGAGCGATGCCGAGCACAAGATGGAGATGGCCGTCGAGCACACCGCTGGCGAGTTCTCGACCGTCAGGACCGGGCGGGCGAACCCCCAACTCCTCCAACGCATCAACGTCGAGTACTACGGGTCGCCAGCCCCGCTGCAACAGCTGGCATCCATCTCCGTCCCCGAGCCACGTCTCCTCGTCGTCCACCCTTTCGACCCCCAGACGGTGTCCGACATCGAGCGGGCCATCCAACAGGCGGACCTCGGCCTCAACCCGACGAACGACGGGTCCGTCGTCCGCATCGCATTCCCGCCGCTCACCGAGGAGAGACGTCAGGAGCTGATCAAGCTGGTGAGACACATGGCGGAGGAGGGGCGTGTGTCGGTGCGCAACGTGCGTCGACACAGCAAGTCCGACATGGAGGAATTGCACGGGGAGATCTCCGACGACGACATTCACCGAGGTGAGGAGGAGCTCCAGGAGCTGACCGATCGGTTCGTCGAGCGCATCGACACTCTCCTCGCCAACAAGGAAGAAGAGCTTCTCGAGGTATAAGTGACTGACGAGAGACCTCCCACCGGCGACGAGGGCACAGATGAAGCCGCGTCGAGCGGCGATGTCCTCCCGTTCGACTCGACGCAGGACCAGGTCGAGGTCGACGACGGGACACCCGACTGGGAGTCGATGGCGGACCAGCCCGATGACGAGGAGGAGTTGACCTCCGAGACCTATCTGCGGGGTACCACACAGGAGTACCAGGGGCTGGCGGAGGAGGTCGAGCGTGCCTCGACCGAGGAGTGGGAGCTGCAGGCCGTGGCGGCAACGCTTCCCGGGGTCGAGTCGGGCCTGGTGGGCTTCGAAGACGTGTCGGGCACCACCTCCGACTCCGAGGAGTCCTACGAGGCCGCCGAGCAGGCCGCCAGCTCCGACCTCGCCATGAGGGCGGGGACGGCTCTGGTGGTCTTCGGGTTGTTCCTCGGCAGTCTCGTGCTTGGTGGCTGGTGGTTCACGGTCTTCGTGATGCTGCTGATGGTCGTGTCGCTCGGGGAGTTCTACGCGACGCTCCGCACCCGGGGTTATCGCCCACTGGCGCTCTTCGGGCTGCTCGGAGTGGCCCTCATGGGGCTAGGCGCGCAGACGGACGGGGCGATGGCGATCGCAGGCTGGGCGGCGGCTGCGTCGGCGGCGACGATCCTGTTCTTCTCCCTGGTCCCAAGACGTCACCCACTGGCTGACACCTCGGTGACGGTCCTGGGTCTCGCCTGGACCGGGATGCTGGCCTTCGCGATCATCATCGCCCAAGGCGAGCACCCGGTGTCGCACATCACGTTCCTGGTCCTGGTCGTGGCCACCAACGACGTCGGCGCGTATTTCACCGGCCGGGCCATGGGGCGTCACAAGCTCGCTCCACTCGTATCGCCCAACAAGACCGTCGAAGGGTTCTTCGGTGGTCTCGTGCTCGGCGCCGTGGTCGCGGCAGTCCTCGCCGTCTTCCCGGCTTGGGAGGACCTCGGGATCACCAACGCACTGATCACCGCCGGGTTGATCGGTGTCGTCTCCCCGCTCGGCGACCTGGCGGAGTCGATGGTCAAGCGGGCGCTGGGTGTGAAGGACATGGGCTCGGTGCTGCCAGGTCACGGCGGCATGCTCGATCGCATAGATGGGTTCTTGTTCACCGTGCCCGCCATCTATCTCCTCTTCAAGGGGCTCGGACTGCTGTGAATCGACCCCTCGTCGTCCTGGGTGCGACCGGCTCCATCGGCACCCAGACACTCGAGGTCGCCGAAGCACTCGATCTCGAGATCGCCGCGCTAGCGGCCAATCGGCCTGGTCCAGAGCTGGCCGAGATCTGCCGTCGTCACCCGGACGCGGCGGTGGCAGTCGCCGGCGGCGCGACCGAGGAGCGGGACGAATTCGTGTCTGCGATTGGACGTGAGGCACGATTCGGCTCCGACGAGATCGTCGCACTGGCCGCAGAGCCCGGTCGGCTGGTGGTCAATGGGATCGTCGGCACGGCCGGTCTCCGGGCGACGGTGGGCGCCCTCGGCTCGGGCAATCGTGTCGCCCTGGCGAACAAGGAGAGCCTCGTGGCCGGTGGCCCGGTGGTGACGGCGGCCTGGCGGGCCAATGGCGGCGAGCTGGTGCCGGTCGACAGTGAGCACTCGGCACTCCATCAGTGTCTCGCCGGCGAGCCGAAGGAGACTGTGGCGCGTCTCGTGCTCACCGCCTCGGGTGGGCCGTTCCGCGGTCGGAGCCGGGAATCCCTCGCCGACGTCACGCCGGAGGAGGCCCTTCAGCACCCCACGTGGGACATGGGACGAAGGATCACCATCGATTCGGCGACCATGGTGAACAAAGGTCTCGAGATCATCGAGGCCCACCACCTCTTCGACGTCCCCTATGACCGGATCGACGTGGTCGTGCACCCTCAGTCGATCCTCCACTCGGCGGTCGAGTTTGTGGATGGCTCCTGGAAGGGGCACTTCGGGTTTCCCGACATGCGGATCCCGATCCAATACGCGATCACCTCTCCGCGCCGCTCCCCGTCGCCGGTGGATCGGTTCGATCTCACCGGACGGGACCTGACGTTCGAAGAGCCAGATCGTGAGGTGTTCCCCGCCATCGACATCGCCTACGAGGCGGGACTTCGCGGGGGTTCCGCCCCGGCCGTCATGAACGCCGCCGACGAGATAGCAGTGGAAGCGTTCCTCCAGGGGAGACTTGGATTCCTCGGGATCACCGAGGTGGTGTCACGCACCCTCGACACCGTCGAATGGCGTGATCTCGAGACGGTCGACGACGTGCTGGAGGCGGACCGCGAGGCGAGGTCGATCGCGGCGTCCCTCATCCCCGGCGTCTGTTGATTCCGGGCGCCCCCGGGTAGTCTTCCGCTGATGGTAGGGGGCATTGCTGCTGCAGTAGCGATCCTGGTCTTCGTCACCGCACATGAGGCGGGTCACTTCGTGGCGGCCAAGGCGACCGGGATGAAAGCCACCGAGTTCTTCTTCGGCTTCGGGCCCCGGTTGTGGTCGAAGCAGGTGGGGGAGACCGAGTACGGCGTCAAGGCCCTTCCCTTAGGCGGATACGTCCGCATAGTCGGCATGAACCCGCTCGAGGAGGTCGAGCCGGGGGATGTGGGCCGGACCTACCGCGAGAAGAAGTTCTGGGAGAAGTCGGTCGTCGTTCTCGCCGGTGTGGGGATGAACTTCCTGATCGGCTTTGCGATCTTCTGGGGTGTGTTCGCCACGTCAGGCATCAACGAGCCGGTGCCGGTCGTGGACCGGGTGATCTCCGACACACCCGCAGCTGCCGCCGGTCTGGCATCGGGCGACACCCTGGTCTCCATAAGGGGCCAGGCCGTGTCCAGCTGGGAGGACGCCACGGATGCGCTGGGGGAGGGCCCCGGTGCTGCAACACTCGTCGTCGACCGGGCCGGGGAGCAGATGACATTCGAGGTGACGCTGGCGGAGAGTGAGACCGTCGCCGGTGCCGGCTATCTCGGGATAGCGCCGGTCTACGAGGAGACCTCCGTCGGTTTCTTCGGAGGCATCGGTCTCGCCGGACAGGCGGTGGGTGACGGCATCCGGGACACCTTCTACTCGCTCTACCAGATGTTCCGCCCGTCGAGTCTCGCCCAGTACTTCGGCGTTCTCGGAGGGGACACCGAGGTGCCCGACGAGATAAGACCGGTGAGCCCGATAGGCATCGTTTCCATCGGGACGCAGGCGCAGAACACGGCAGGCTTCCTGGCCATCCTGGCCTACATAAACGTGATCCTCGCCACGATCAACCTGCTCCCGCTGTTCCCTCTCGACGGAGGGCACTTCGCCGTCGCGGTCTACGAGAAGATCACGGGGCGGCAGGCCGATGTCCGCAAGCTGATGCCGATAGCCGCGGCGGTCATCGGCACGTTGTTCTTCCTCGGGCTGGTGGCGATCATCCTCGACATCGCCAACCCCATCAACTTCGGGTAGCGGCTCTCCAGCCCTGCTCGAGACGCACGGAGCATTCCTTCGGAACTCCATGTCATTGCGATGGTGTGGCCCGATAGGCCTATGCAGCGTCGACTGGTTTCCGCCGACATACCTCGAACATGCAGCTACGTCCTGCCCATTGCGACCGCGGTGCCTCCCTCATCGAATACGCAATGCTCATCGCCCTGATCGCACTGGGAAGTCTGGGTCTGATCGCCAAGGTAGGCGATTCGACGTCCAGCTCGTTCGACGAGACGGCAACTGCCTTCGCCGCCGCTGACGGCACCGCCGAGGCCGAGCTGACGCCGGGGGAGAAGTGGGAGAAGGCCAAGGAGGACTACAAGCAGGCGATCGCCGACGCCAAGGAGCAGAGGAAGGCCGACGTTGCCGCAGCCAAGGCCGAGTATCAGGCCGCGCGCCAGGACAACAATTCGCTGCCCAAGGACGAGAGAAAGACGGCCAACAACGAGGCCAAGGCCGACTACCAGGCAGCCAAGCAAGAGGCCAAGCAGGACTACCAGGACGCCGTGCAGAAGGCCAAGGACGCTAGAGCCGAGGCCAAGGCGGAGTACAAGGCCACCCGGTAGCACTGCGGAAAGGGCCGCCCTCGCATCTACCGTAGGGTCGTGAGCTTCGAGAGACGTCGGACCCGCCGCCTCGTCGTTGGCGATGTCCCCGTTGGGGGTGGTGCGCCGATCACGGTCCAGTCGATGACCACCACCAAGACAGCGGACGTCGATGCCACCCTCGCCCAGGTGTACGCCCTCGCCGGGGCCGGTGCGGACATCGTGCGCATCACGTGCAACGAAGTCGAGGCCGCCCAGGGTCTCGCCGAGATCGTTCCCCGCTCACCCGTCCCGATCATCGCCGACATCCACTATCAGTACCGGCTCGCACTCGCCGCCCTGGAGGCGGGTGTGCAGGGTCTGCGGCTCAACCCCGGGAACATCCGCAAGGAGGACCAGATCAAGACGGTGGCACGCGAGTCGAAAGACCGTGGGGTCCCGATCAGGGTCGGTGTGAACGCCGGGTCTCTCGACAAGGACCTGATGCAGAAGTACGGCTCGGCGGTCCCCGAGGCTCTGGTGGAGTCGGCCCAGATCGAGATCGGGTACCTCACCGACGTCGGGTTCGACGACATCAAGATCTCGGTCAAGCACTCCAACGTCAGGCTCATGGTGGAGTCCTATCGGTTGCTGGCCGACACCGTGGACTACCCGCTGCATCTGGGTGTCACCGAGGCGGGCCCGCCACCGGCGGGGATCATCAAGTCTGTCGCCGGCATAGGCACCCTCCTCAACGAGGGCATCGGTGACACGATTCGCTTCTCGTTGACGGCCGACCCCGTCGAAGAGGCCAAGGCGGGCCGCCAGCTTCTCGAGTTCCTCGGGCTGCGGGAGAGAAAGGGGCTGGATCTGATCGCCTGCCCGTCCTGTGGCCGGGCCGAGGTGGATGTGATCGAGGTGGCGACACGGGCACAGACAGCCCTCGAGGAGGCCAATCTCCCGATTCAGGTCGCGGTCATGGGTTGTGTGGTGAACGGTCCCGGCGAGGCGCGTGAGGCCGACATCGGCATCGCCGCAGGCCGGGGACGGGGCCATCTCTTCATCAAGGGACAGGTGGTCAGGGTCGTGCCGGAGGACGAGATGGTCGATGCCCTCCTCGACGAGGCCACCAAGCTGGTGGAAGAGGGTCTCGAGGCCCGGCTCGCCCATGCCGAGGCCAATGCCGAGGAGATCGCCGCTGCCGAGCGGAGGCAACTCATCGAGATCCGAGGCGACGCCAACCAGGCCGCAGAGCGCCGCGCCCGCGTCGCCGAGGTCGCGTCGGAAGACTGAAACCCCGTTCTGTGGAGGTACGGCGCGCTTCAAGCGCGCCGTACCTCCACAGAACGGGGGTCGGTGGTGGGGTCTCGCCCGTGAGCGTGTGCAGATGAGTGCGGAATCCGCACTCATCTGCACACGCTCACGAGGTCCGTGCTGCGGAAAACACCGACCGGGCCGGGGAGCGGCGTTGCTACCGTCCCGGGACGCATGCGTTGGTCAGAAGCGTTCATCCCCACATTGCGAGAGGCACCCGCCGACGCCGAGGCGATCAGCCACAAGCTGCTGGTGAGGGGTGGGTTCATACGACGGCTCGCCGCCGGGTCGTACACGATGCTGCCGCTGGGCCAGAAGGTGCGGCTGAAGGTGGGCCAGATAATCCGTGAGGAGATCGACGCGATAGGGGGTCAGGAGATGCTCCTCCCCACCCTGCACCCCGCCGAGATCTGGAGACGGTCCGAACGCTACGACCTCATGGGGGACACCCTCTATCGACTGGAGGACCGCAAGGGAACAGACCTCGTTCTCGGGATGACCGAGGAAGAGGTGTTCGCCATCCTCGCCGGCGAGCTGTTCTCCTATCGCGACCTGCCCCAGATCTGGTACCAGATGCACACCAAGTTCCGTGACGAGGCCCGCCCCAAGTCCGGTCTGCTCCGGATTCGCGAGTTCACGATGAAGGACTCGTACACGCTCGACATCGACGAAGCGGGTCTGGACGCCGGGTTCGAGAAGCACTATCACGCCTACAAGCGGATCTTCGACCGGATGGGTGTCCACGCCGTCGACGTCCAGGCCTCGTCGGGGGCGATGGGTGGCACCGAGTCACGGGAGTTCGTCGTGCGCAGCGAAGCCGGTGAGGACTGGATCGTCACCTGCGCCAACTGCGGCTATCGCGCCAATCTGGAGAAGGCCACCTCGCATGTTCCCGAGGTCGATGACGGTCCGGGCTCGGACCCGGAGCGGTTTCCCACGCCGGGGCTGCGCACGATCAAGGCACTAGCCGAGGCACATCCCGACTTCGCATCACCGGAGAGGCAGATCAAGTCCCTCGTCTACTTCCTCGACGACCGCCCCACGATTGCGCTGCTCCGCGGCGACCACGATCTCCAGGAGCAAAAGCTCTTCGATGCCGCGGCCGCTGCGGACGGCCGTCCTGCCCAGGCAGAAGAGATCAGGGAGTTGTTGGGCGCCGACCCGGGGAGCCTGGGGGCGGTCGGCGTGGACGACGTGCGAGTCATCGCCGACACCGCGCTGGAGGGACGTCGCGACATGACAACCGGCGCCAACGAGGACGACTGGCACTACAAGGGGGTCGACCTGGGGCGGGACATCCCCGTCACCGACTGGGCGGACCTGAGGGCGGTCTCGTCGGGTGAGCCCTGTGTGCAGTGTGGGAGCGAGCTCGAGTCGTGGAAGGGCATCGAGGTCGGGCACATCTTCAAGCTCGGCACGATGTATGCGGAGGTCTTCGACGCCTACGTCCAGGACGAGGAAGGGAACAGTCACCCGGTGATCATGGGTTCGTACGGGATCGGCCTGGAGCGTGGTGTAGCCGCCATCGTCGAGGAGAACCACGACGACAACGGGATCATCTGGCCGGTCTCGGTCGCGCCGTACGAGGTGCTGGTGACCGTCATACGACCCGACGACGAGACCACGATGACCACCGCGGAGGAGTTGTACGAGATGTTCTCCAAGGCGGGAGTCGACGTGTTGATCGACGACCGTGACGAGCGACCCGGCGTCAAGTTCGCCGACTCCGAGCTGATCGGGATCCCATACCGGGTCACGATCGGCCCCAAGGGCGTCGATCAGGGGATAGCCGAGGTGACCAGGCGAGATGGCATGGCCAAGTCGGAGATCCCGTTGGATCAGGTCGTTTCGGTGGTCGTCGCGACCGTCGAGGCCGCCCGTCCCGGCGTTTAGTCGTCGATTCGGCTTCGACCTATAATCGGGACCCTACAACAGGACGCTTTTCGGTCAGGTGGGCGCCTCTGGCACCCACCTGTTTGCTGTGGAGACAATTGGGTTTGAGCCAGGTAGCAGACATTTGGGACGTGGTTGAGCCGTATCTCGCCGCGGAGAGACTCGAGCTGGATGATCTCGAGCTGTCCGGTCGTGGGAGAGGGCGGGTCCTCCGCGTCACCATCGACGGTGAGGATGTCGACATCGATCGTCTCGCCGAGCTTTCGCGCGGGCTGTCACGGCTGCTGGACCACGAGCCGGCCCTCCAGGACGCCTACCAACTCGAAGTCAGCTCGCCTGGTCTGGAGCGAAAGCTGAGACGCCCGAGCCATTACGAGAAGTCTCTCGGCCGCGAGGTGGTGGTCAAGACGGCAGTCGGTGAGGTCAAGACGACTCACCGAGGTGTCCTCACCGATGTGAGAGCGACGTCGTTCACGATCGAGTCCGAGAGTGGGCCCGTGACTCTCTCCTACGACGACGTCATGAGTGCCAAGACCGTCTATCGCTGGGAGAAGGCCCCCAAGCCGGGTCACTGAAGGAGAACGATGAAGCTCGACACGATGATGGAGGCGATCGAGGTCCTCGCTCAGGAGCGTGGCGTGGCCGTCGAGGCCATCCTCGATGCGTTCGCCAACGCGCTGGTCGCGGCGTACAAACGCAGCCCGGGGGCGGCCGAGGAGGCCCGCGTGACCATCGACCCCGACTCGGGTGAGGTCACCGTGTACGCCCAGGAGCTCGACGAGGACGGCAACGTCGTCGACGAGTGGGAGGACACTCCGGAGGGCGAGGCCTTCGGGCGGATCGCCGCCCAATCGTTCAAGCAGGTCATGCAGTTCAAGCTTCGCGAGGCCAAGCGTGAGAAGGTCTTCGAGATGTACGAGGGACGTGAGGGTGATCTGGTCACCGGGATCGTCCAACAGGTCGATTATCGGTCGGTCATCCTCGACCTGGGAGACGCCGAGGCGATTCTCCCGGGAAGCGAGCGCATCCCGTTCGAGCGTCTCGACCGTGGCAACCGCGTCAAGGCGCTCATCCTCGAGGTCCGCAACGAGGTCAAGGGAAATCAGATCGTCGTCTCACGGAGTCACCCCGACCTGGTCCGGCGTCTTCTCGAGCTCGAGGTGCCCGAGCTCACCGACGGGACGGTGGAGATCGTCAACATCGCCCGAGAGCCGGGACATCGCACCAAGATCGCGGTGATATCCCACGACCCCAACGTCGACCCGAAGGGGGCTTGCGTCGGTGCGCGCGGGTCGCGGGTCCGACAGGTCGTCAACGAGTTGCGTGGCGAGAAGGTCGACGTGGTCCAGTGGCGGGACGACGTCGCTCAGTTCATCGCCGAGGCGCTTGGGCCCGCCAAGGTCAAGGAAGTCCACATCGACGATGAGGAGAAGACTGCCGACGTGGTGGTCTCCGAGCATCAACTCTCCTTGGCCATCGGCAAGGAAGGTCAGAACGCCAGGCTCGCTGCCCGTCTCTCCGGCTACAAGGTCGATATCCGGTCGGACACAGAGGGTGTGGCGCCGGAGCCGAGCGAGACACCGCCCGAGAAGACCGAAGAGGGCGAAGCAGCGGAGGGCGAGGCTCCGGAGACATCCGGCGAAGAGTCTGCCGAGCCGGCCGAGGACGCCGAAGAGACGGCTGCGGCCGACTCCGAGGAGGCGCCGGTCTCGCCACCTGAGACGGCAGAAGCGGTTGCCGAAGGGGAGGCGGTCTCGCCACCCGAGACCGAGGAGGGGACCACCGACGACGAGGACGCGGTGGCCGACGTCGAGCCAGACACCGAGAGTGAGTGATCGTTGAATGAGGGTCTATGAACTTGCCCGCGAGTTGGGTGTGGAGTCCAAGGAGGTCTTGGAACAGGCCACCGAGCTCGGGGTGGAGGTGAAGACGGCTTCGTCGGGTCTCGACGAGGAATCGGCCGATCTGATCCGGCTGGCCTTTGCCCCGGAGGAGCCTGCCACCGAGGCCGGGGAGGAGCCGGCCGCAGGGGAAGCCGTAGAGACGTCTGCCGAAGCGGCCCCGGTCGAAGAGACCCCGGCCGAAGAGGAGCCCATCGAGGAGCCCGCTGAGCCCGTATCCGAGGCGGAGCCCGAGCCCACACCAGCGCCAACCGAGGTCAACATCGCCTCGATCGACGAGGGCGCAACCGTCGCACAGTTTGCCGAGGCCATCGGCCAGCCAACAGGTGAGGTGGTCAAGGCACTTCTCAACCGGGGCATCCCCGCCGGCGCCGGCCAGCAGATGCCGGCCGATCTCGTCGACGAGGTGGCCGAGGAGTTCGGGTACATGGTCGAGGTCGTCGAGGCCGCCGCCGCTCCGGTCGTGGCAGAGCAACCGGAGTTCGAGGACGACGAGGCAGACCTCGTGCCGAGACCACCCGTGGTGACGGTCATGGGCCATGTCGACCATGGCAAGACGACTCTCCTCGACACGATTCGCAAGGCGAATGTCGTCGGTGACGAAGAAGGGGGCATCACCCAGCACATAGGTGCGTACCAGGTAGAGGTCAACGGTCGGAAGATCACTTTCGTCGACACACCGGGCCACGAGGCATTCACCGCTCTCCGGGCGCGCGGCGCCAACATCACCGACATCGTGATCCTCGTCGTGGCCGCGGACGACGGCGTCATGCCGCAGACGATTGAGGCGATCTCACACGCCAAGGCCGCCGGTGTGAAGATCATCGTCGCCGTGAACAAGATGGATCTGCCCGGTGTCGACCCTCTTCGTGTGCGCACCGAGCTGACCAACCAGGAGATCGTCACCGAAGAGCTCGGCGGCGACATCCCTTCGGTGGCGGTGTCTGCCACGACCGGCGAAGGGGTCGACGACCTCCTCGAGGTGATCGATCTCATCGCCCAGCTCGAGGATTTCAGGGCTAACCCAAAGCCCAAGGCAACCGGTGTGGTGGTCGAGGCCCAGCTCGAAGTCGGACGTGGGCCGGTCGCCACTGTCATCATCCAACGGGGGACCCTCAGACAGGGTGACGCATTCGTGGCCGGACCGGTCTCGGGTCGAGCCAGGGCACTCATGAACGATCAAGGCGATCGTGTCAAGCAGGCGACTCCCTCCGACCCGGTCCAGATAATGGGATGGGACGACATGCCGGGTGCCGGCGACTTCTTCGAGGTGATGCCCAACGACCGGGAGGCCAGGAAGGTCGCCGAGGTGCGACTGGAGGATCAGCGCGCCGAGGCCCATGTTGCCCCGTCGGCCCGCGACCGTCTCCAGGGACTCCTCGAGCAGCTCAGGTCCGAGGATGCGACCCTCAACGTCATCATCAAGGCCGACGCCCAGGGCTCGCTGGAAGCACTGCGGGAGTCGATCGCGAAGATCGAGCGCGAGGGCGGCAAGATCCAGATCGTCCACACTGCGGTCGGGGGAATCAACGAGAACGACATCACCCTCGCCGAGGTCACCGAGGCGGTGGTGGTGGGCTTCAACGTCAGACCGGAGCCGAAGGCTCGTCGTGCCGCCGAGGAGGCCGGTGTGGAGGTCCGCACCTACGGTGTGATCTACGAGTTGCTGGACGAGATCGAACAACTCCTCGTCGGTCAGCTCGCCCCCGAGTCCGAAGAGGTCGTGCTCGGGACCGCCGAGGTGCGCGCCACCTTCAAGGTGCCTCGTGTCGGGACGGTGGCCGGGTGTTACGTCATCGAAGGCACCGTGCAGCGTGGCGCCAAAGCCCGTCTCCTTCGTGACGGCGTCGTCATCCACGACGGTGTGGTGTCGTCCCTGAAACGCTTCAAGGACGATGTCCGCGAGGTCCAGTCCGGTTTCGAGTGTGGCATGGGCTTCGAGGACTACAACGACGTCAAGGAAGGCGACAACATCGAGGTCTACATGGTCCGCGAGGTCGCCAGAACCTGATCGATCGGGAGCCACGCCCATGTCAGACCGCATGCTGCGCGTCAACTCCATTCTGCGGGAAGTGATCGCCGAGGAGATCGAGAGGATGAGCGACTCCCGTCTCGACCTCGTTTCCGTCACGGGCGTCGACACCGCCCCCGACCTGCGTCATGCCAGAGTGTTCATCGACGTCCTGTCGCTGGAAGGGTCGGAAGACGCGTTGACCGCCCTCCACGGTGCGGCAAAACGTCTTCAGGGTGTTATCGGGAGCCAAGTTCGCATGAAATACACGCCGACGCTGTCCTTCGAGCTGGACGAGGGCATCACCGGAGGCGAGCGTATCGACGAGATACTTCGCAACATCTCCAGAGAGGGTGAGGAGGAGGAGTGAGCCTCGACCACGCAATGCTCGACAAGGCGGCGAGGGCCATCGAAGAGGCATCGCAGATCGCCCTGGCCTGCCACGTGGGGCCGGACGGCGATGCCCTCGGCTCGATGCTCGGGCTCGGTGTGGCCGCGTCGAACCACGGGAAGAAGGTGGTTGCCAGCTTTGGCTCCCCACACGAAATCCCCTCCAGCCTCTCCTTTCTCCCCACATCGCTCATCGTGCCGCCGGCCGACTTCCCCGACGCCCCCGAGCTCATGGTCGTGCTCGACGCGGGATCTGCAGACCGGTTGGGCGACCTCGCCCCAAACGGAGAGCGGGCAGGAACTCTGATCGTGTTGGACCATCACGCCACCAACGAGGGTTTCGGCGACATATCGATAGTCGACCCGAAGGCTGCGGCAACCGGGGAGCTGGTCCACGATCTCCTCGGTGTCCTCGCCTGGGAGCTGACACCGGAGATCGCACTCTGCCTGCACACCGCTCTGGTGACCGACACGGGGCGATTCCAATACTCCAACACCAGCCCCCGGACGTTGCAGGTCGCCGCAGCGCTGATAGCCGCCGGGGCCAAGCCAGACGTCATCGGGCGTCACGTCTACGAGGAGGCACCCTTCGGGTACCTCAAGGCGGCCGCCGTGGCCTTGACGAGGGCAGAGCTCGACGCCGACCTGCGGGTCGTGTCCACGATCGTCACCGACCAGGACCTCGAGGAGGCAGGGGTCACCTGGTCGGACACCGAGAATCTCATCGACCTCCTTCGCATGGCCGTCGAGGCCGACACCGCAGTCCTGGTGAAGAGTCACGCCGACGGTGGCGTGAAGGTGAGCATGCGATCTCGGGGCGACACCGACGTCGGTGGCTTGGCCGCGTCGTTCGGAGGAGGGGGCCATCGTCTCGCCGCCGGCTTCACGGTCGAGGGCGAAGAGACCGAGGTGCTCTCGCGGGTCCTGGCCAGTCTCGGTGACTTCCGGTGACGCGAGGGTTTCTCGTCGTCGACAAGCCGCGAGGCATGACCTCCAATCAGGTCGTCGGAAGGGTCAAGAAGGCAACAGGCGTCAAGAAGGTCGGACACGCCGGAACACTCGACCCGATGGCCACAGGCGTCCTGGTTCTCGCCATCGGCAAGGTGACGAGGCTGATCGGCTACGTCCAGGAGCAGGAGAAGGAGTATGTGGCGAGGGCCCTGTTCGGTGTGGCAACCGACACTCTCGACGCCGACGGGGCGGTCCTGTCCCGGGAGCCGATGGACTTCAACGTCGACGAGATCAACGCGGTCGTGCCCCGTTTCGTCGGCACCATCTCCCAGGTGCCTCCCATGGTGTCCGCTCTCAAGAAGGAGGGCAGGAGACTGTACGAGCTGGCACGCGAGGGCAAGGTCGTCGACCGTGAGGCGCGACAGGTCGAGGTCCACTCCCTGGAGATACTGTCGGTCGGCCCGCCCCCGTACCCTGAGGTGGAGTTCCGCGTCGTGTGTGGGAAGGGGACCTATGTGAGGGCTCTCGCCGACGACATGGCAGCGGTGCTCGGAGGTGCCGCACATCTCACCGATCTGCGAAGGACGCGCATCGGGGCCTTCGGTCTCTCGAAGTCGGTGACGATCGAGGACCTGGAGAGCTGGCCCGAGTATCTCCTGACACCCGCCGAAGCGCTTCTTCACATGACGCAGCTGTCGGTCGACCAGGAGACGGCGACAGCCGTTCGCAACGGGATGCGGTTCGTCGGCGGTCCCATGGTGGCCGGGCCGATCGGTGAGCCGTACGGCGTGCTGGACGACTCCGGGAGTCTGATAGCGGTGTATCGCCGGGTCGGGGAGCGGGCGGAGCCCGAGGTGGTGCTTCCCTCGTGATCGTC
>JASFVB010000014.1:0-29609 GCA_050050035.1 Acidimicrobiia bacterium
GCTGGTCCTGGGCCTCTATCTGCTCGGTGATGTCGACCACGTTCGCCACCATGTGGAGGGGGTGCCCGTCTAGATCCTTGACGAGGGCCGTCGAGACGATCGCATAGGCAGTGGAGCCGTCCGATCGCAGGTAGTGCAGCTTGGCCCGCGAGGCTTCTTGCTCACCGCTGATCACGCTGCGGTACCTGGCGAAGCTCTCCTCGCGGTCTTCGGGGGCCGTCACATCCTGGATGGCCATCCCGAGAAGCTCTTTCTCGGTGTAGCCGAGCATTTGGCAACCGGCATCGTTCACCTTGAGGAACCGCCCTGTGGATGGGTCGACCAATGCCATGCCGGAGGCCGCCGACTCGAATGTCAGACGAAAGCCCTCCTCGCTGGCGGCCGCGGCCGCCTCCGCGGTCTTGCGCGCCGACACGTCCTCGATCTGAGAGACGAAGTGGAGGACTCGCCCATCGGGAGCCGTGACCGCCGACACGTCGACCTGCACCCACACGTCATAGCCCTCACGATGAAGGTAGCGCTTCTTGAAGTGTGTGGTGCGGACCAGCCCCGAGACCAGACTGCGCAACTGATCTTCGGAAAGCGACTGATCGTCGGGATGGGTGATCTCCGAGAAGCGTCTGCCCTCCAGCTCGTCCCTGTCGTAGCCGAGCATGTTGCAGAGGGCTTCGTTGCAGTTGACGAGGATCCCCGTCGGATCGGTGATCGCCATGCCGATCGATGAGTCTTCGAAGGCGACGCGAAAACGCTGATCGGACAGCTCGAGTTGGCCGAGAGTCGGCTGATCGGCTTTGGCCGGCGCGCGGCCGTCAGATGTGCTCGGGTCCAATCTGTCCATCTCGACATCACACATCGGCAAATCCGCCGGAGGGCTGAAGGTGGTGAGCCTTCCAATTGGGGCCGGTCGACGGAGAACCTGGGACGAAGAGCCAAGACTCATCGACGTCAGGGATCGTCCGTCGCACAACGGGTGAGTGTCACTCGATGTGAGTACGGAGATGCTTGCCGTCAGAGCCGAGGACGGAGATGTCATCGGCGCCAGCATCCTGAAGAGCGGTGGCCAGGGCGTCGGCCTGATAGGGCTGATAGTCGAAGGAGATGGCGAACCCGTCGGTCTCGACCAAATCGTGGAACTGGGTCTCGGTGGTCTTCACCTTCGTCGCGTCGTGGTCGGCAACACTCAACAGAGCACCGATGGCTCCCCCGGAGAACCCTCCTCCCGCCGCACCGGCAATGGCGGCAGTAGCCGCAGCCACGGCGGTACTCGTCCCGATCATGGCGACGATGCTGGGGCCGATGGCTATGCCGGCCGTTGCCAGCAGAACCGATCCCGCACCGGCGGTCGCTCCGCCGATCACACCTCCGAGAGCTCCTTTCTTGGCCTCGGCCATAGGCTCCTGGAAGTGGTCGACGTAAGTGACCACCTCGATGTCCTCGGCGATGCGAATGGTTCTCTCGCGCCAAACCAGGCTGATGGAGTCACGGTCGATACCGTGCTCCTCCAGCCGATCCAGGACGGTCCCTGTGTCGTCCCGGCCCCTGAACACAGCCACGAGCGTCGGCATGGGTCAACCTCTTATCGACAGACTGCAACCGCGACTTCACACAATCGGTACTTCGCCCCTATCGGACGATGCATCGGCCGGGCAGGCTCGAGAGAGAGAATGCACGTCGAGGACGAGACACGGTGATGTTCGAGTCACACGAGGAAGGGCACCACTCCGGCATCGAGGTCCGGGTGGGGGTCGCCGACGTCACCTTGTCCGGCATTCTGGCCGTTCCGGAGGGCTCTAGAGGACTGGTCCTGTTTGCCCACGGGAGTGGCAGCGGCCGTCACAGCCCGAGGAATCGGCACGTCGCCCAAAGCTTGAACCACGAAGGTCTGGCGACGCTGCTCTTCGACCTGCTGACCCCAAGTGAGGAGGGTGATCGGCACAACGTCTTCGATATCCCCATGCTCGGAGGTCGGCTTCGGGCCGTGTCGGAGTGGGCCCGAGCGCAACCTGGCATGGACCGACACCCGATCGGGTATTTCGGGGCCAGCACGGGAGCCGGTGCCGCCCTTTGGGCCGCAGCGGCCCAGCCCGGAGTGTTTGCAGTGGTGTCCAGAGGTGGACGTCCGGATCTCGCCGAGGGCCGGCTCCCCGACGTGAGTGCACCGACATTGCTGATCGTGGGTGGGAATGATCCAGTCGTTGAGAGCCTCAACGAGCAGGCACAGAGCCGGCTGCGTTGTGAGAGTCGGCTGGTCATCATCCCCGGAGCGACGCACCTGTTCGAGGAGCCCGGGGCGCTCGACGAGGTGGCGCGGCTGGCCGCCGGGTGGTTTCTGGGACATCTGCCCGCGAGAAACGAGGACTATCCATGACCAACCGAAAAGACGAATACGACCCCTTCATCGAGCGCGCACACGAGGAAGCGCAAGGAGTGGAGATTCAGAGCCAGCCAACCGAAGGAGGTGGATTGGAACAGGCGCGGGAAGAGGCCCAGGGAGTGGAGGTCTTCGAAGACCCCGACGCGACTGTCCCCGCAGAGATCCTCAAGGAGGGATCGCCCGGCCACGAGGTCTTCACCGAGGAGGCCTTGGGTCTTCGCACCGACGAAGACGAGGAAAGGGTCGATGAACAAAGCGCATGATGCCCGTGCTGGCACGAACCTCGCCGCTTGGCATCGGTGACGTGGCTCATCGGATCCTCTCGCACACGGCGGACACTGGTGTCGAGGCGAGTGCCGACAGCCTTGCGGGTCTCATCACAGAGCTCGCGACCGGGATGTTCGATTCCATGGGCTCCGTCCTCCCGGGGCGCGACGAGGATGAGGTTGAGATCGACATCGAGGTCGTCGGGTCGACCAGGGAGGACCTCGTGGTCGGTGCCCTCTCCGATCTGCTCTACGAATCGGAGACCCGAGACCTGTTTCTGTGCGATTTCACGGCGGCACGAACCGGTGATTGGAGGATGGAGTTGAACGCCCGTGGTGTTCCGATCACTCGCGTCGAGACGCAGGGCCCACCCATCAAGGCGGTGACATATCACGATCTCGAAGTCGTCGAGACGTCAGACGGGTACACCGGCCGGGTGTACTTCGACGTTTGAGTCCAGTGAGCTCTCAGCAGATGCCGGATCCGCATCGAGACGATGAAGAGACGGAGATGATCCGTGTCTCGGACGTGTTGTGGGAGCTACCGGCACGGTCGGGTATGCGTGTTCCGGGCAGGATCTTCGCCTCGGAACGGCTGATGGAGATGGTCAGGACGGACCGGGCTGCCGACCAGGTGATGAACGTGGCCCATCTGCCCGGAATCGTCACAGCCTCGTTCGCGATGCCGGACATCCACTGGGGATACGGGTTCCCCATCGGGGGTGTAGCTGCCACCGATGTGGCAACCGGCGTGGTCTCGCCAGGCGGCGTTGGGTTCGACATCTGCTGTGGGGTACGGCTTCTCGCCTCCCGGCTCGACGAGCAGGAGTTCACCAGCAATCGCGTCGCCATCATGGACGAGTTGGGCCGCCGGGTCCCGCGTGGCATCGGCAGGGGTGGGATCGCCGAGTCTGCGCTCGTCCCCGCGGTCCTCACCCGAGGTGTCGCCGCCGCCGTCGAGGCAGGCTACGGGTGGGAGGAAGACACGTCGCGTTGTGAGGAGGGCGGTGTCTCGTCCGGCGCCGACGTGAATGCGATATCGGAGAAGGCTCTGACCAGAGGCAGCGCCCAGCTCGGCTCGCTCGGTGCCGGCAACCATTTCCTCGAGGTTCAGGTGGTCGACGAGATCCACGACGACGACGCTGCCAGGGTGTTCGGCCTCGAGGAGGGAATGGTGGTGGTGATGATCCACTGTGGGTCCAGGGGGCTCGGTCACCAGACCTGCACCGACCATCTTCGTGTCATGGGAGAGGCCATGCGTCGTCACCAGATCGAGGTTCCCGACCGTCAACTCGCCTGCGTCCCCGTCGAGTCCGCCGAGGGCCGGGCCTACCTGGCTTCCATGGCGACGGCGTCCAACTTCGCATGGGCCAACCGGCACATCCTGGCGCACGAAGCTCGCGGCGCCTTTGCCACGGCGCTGGGGATGGCCCCGGAGGACACAGGTATGCATCTCGTCTTCGATGTCGCACACAATCTCGCCAAGATCGAGTCCCACACCGTGGACGGACGGGAAAGGGCCCTGTGTGTTCATCGCAAGGGGGCCACGCGGGCTTTCGGACCCGGTCACCCAGCCTTGCCTGAGGATCTCAGGGAGACCGGACAGCCGGTGCTGGTGCCGGGAAGCATGGGCACTTCGTCCTGGGTTCTGCGGGGTACCTCGGCCAACCCGGCATTTGGTTCGGCAGCCCATGGGGCGGGGCGGGTGATGAGTCGCAAGAGGGCGAAGCGGGAGGCCTCCGGCCAGGAAGTACGCGCGTCCCTCGAGGAGTCGGGCGTGATTGTCCGTCCGGGGTCCGTGCGTCTCCTCTCCGAGGAAGCCCCCTACGCGTACAAGGATGTCGACGAGGTCGTGAGGGTCTGCGAGACGGCCGGGCTGGCCATGAGGGTGGCCAAACTGCGTCCGGTTGGTGTGGTCAAGGGATAGCCGAACCGGTCTGGCACGCTCACGACGAGTTCACGCAGCGGTCGACTTCCGGGGTCTGGCGATCTCCTCGTACAGAGCAAGATGCTCCTCGACCATCCGCTGCGCAGTGAAACGCTCCTCGAAGACACGACGGCATGCCCCGCGGTCGAGGTCCTTCAGCCGGGCCACGGCGTCGATCATGCTTTCCTCATCCGGGCAAAGGAAACCCGTCACGCCGTCATCGACTATCTCGGGAGCGGATCCTGTCCCGTAGCCGATCACAGGCGTCCCCGACGCCAGGGCCTCGATCATCACCAAACCGAACGGCTCCGGCCATCTGATTGGGTTCAACAATGCCTCGGCGCTGGCGAGCAGCACCTTCTTGGCATCGCGATCCATCTCGCCGACATAAACGACATCGTCACCCAAGAGCGGTTCGATCTCCTCGGCGAAGTATCGGTGCTCGATCTCCTCCTCCATCTTGGCCGCGATGATCAGATGACGACCTGAGGCCCGTGCCACCCGCGCCGCGATGTGAACACCCTTGTCGGGGTTCATCCGGCCGAGGAACAACAGGTACCCGCCGGTTCCACCCCCCGGTGTGAATGCATCGGGATCGAGGCCGTGGTGAATCACCCGGGCGATCTCGACCTCTTGGGCACGACTGGCCTGGTCATGTGAAATCGCAACGACCGAGACCCTGTCGCCGGTGGCACTGAGGATTGCCCTTCTCTCGGCCGTGAAGGGACCATGATTGGTGACGACAACTCGCTCACGGCCGCGAAGAGCCGCCACGAGAGGCCCTGTGATGGTGTGATCGTGGATGACGTCGCAGTCCCGGAGGGCGTCGTAGGCGGCGAGGGTGTGGTGGAGCTCGGGCGTCGAGTCGCCCATTCTCTGCCGCTCGGCCTCCTCATACACGTAGTCCACTCGAACGGGGCAGGTGGAGTCCCCGGTCGCAAAGAGCAGCACATCGTGGCCGGCCGCATCGAGACCGGTAGCCAAGGTATCGAGCACCTCCTCCGTTCCTCCATAGGAAGGAGGTGGCACAGGAACCCACGGGGGGGCGATCAGACCTATCTGCATCAATGCGATCATCCCTGTTGTGGCGCCGAGCCAGTAGAGCCGTCCTGCCCTTTGTGACCATGGGCCCTTCCGGTGCTCGGCCCGACGATGCAGCATCGGACAGATGGATCGGAGCTCGTCTCTCGATCATCGTGATTGGGGTGGCACGGTTGCGGCCGTAGTCGTCCTCGCCGTCCGGGGAGGTCCTCATCTGGATGCAATGGCGAGGCTCCTTCGCTCCCTGGCTGTCCGGGGCACGAGGATCGCGGTGCTCGATCCGGCCCTGGCCGGGGAAATGCGTCAATGGCGCGCAACGAAGCCGGCCGAGCGGTATCTCTTCGTCGCGGAGGGAGGAAACTCGATCGTCGAAGTCACCGAGGAGGGAGCGCGCCGATTCGGGTCGGGCGATCTCGAAGGTCTCGACCCAATGTTGAGCAGTGTCCTGCGCTCGTTGTCGGACGAGGGAATCCATGGCGGGCACACGGTGGTGGTAGGGAGGTCCCAGCGAATACCGGACGACTACTCCCAGATCCCAGGGGACGAGGAAGTCATCCCCTTCCTGGAAGACCAGATCTCCCGGATCGACTCGCTGCAGCTTCCGGCAGTCGGCCCGGACCCCTCTTGGACTGTCCGATTCCGCAACTCAGACCACGCGCTCAGAGTGAGGGAGGCGCTGTGCACGGTGGCCAATGGCCACATCGGTGCCCGGGGCTCTGCGGAGGAGGAGCCTCCAGGATCGGACCCCCTCCTGCTCGCCGCCGGGGTGTACGACGACCAGGAGCCTCCGTCGTTGCTCGAAGGTCCCCGCTGGACCCGTCTTCCCTTGCGGTCTGCCGAGACCATTGACGACGAGTGGGTGCTGGACATGCGCGGTGGTGTCCTCGCCCGCCGACGGGAGACCGACATCGGTGTTCTGGCCACGCTTCGTCTGGTCTCAGCAGAACGTCCTCCTTGTTCGGTCCTGCTCGCCGAGGGGCATCGGGAGTTGTTCGATCTCGATCGGCCGGGAGCGAACGGGCTGATGGATGGAATGCGACCCGTTTCCGAAGCCGGCGTCGTCTCGTCGAGGGGGTCGATTGCTGCCGTGGCTTCCGAAGAAGTCGTGTACCAGGACACGACCTGCTCCGTGGAACGTGTCGTGGCCTACGAGACCAGATCCAGTCGACTCGTCACGTCGCGCGATCCGAAAGACTCGTTGACGGAGCTGACCGACCTGGGGTCCCATCGTCTCTTGTTGGAGCATCGGTCGGCATGGGCGCGTCGTTGGCGTGGAGCCTCGGTGGAGATCGAAGGTGATCAGGAGGCGGAGCTGGCAGTTCGATTCGCCATTTACCATCTTCTCGGGTCGGCTGCACCTGAGAGCGAGTCTGCCGTTGGGGCACGTGGTCTCACCGGTGTGGCCTACAGGGGGCATGTCTTCTGGGACACCGACGTGTTCGTCCTCCCCGCACTTGCTGCCGTCTTCCCCGATGCGGCAAGAACGATGCTCGAGTACCGCGTGGCCCGTCTCCCCGCGGCCCGTGACGAGGCACGCCGCCAGGGGTACGAGGGGGCGCGTTTTCCCTGGGAGTCGGCCGATGACGGTCGGGACGTCACGCCGTCGAGATTCACGAACACCGAAGGGGAGAGCCTCCCGGTGCGCACGGGCCGTTGCGAAGAGCACATCGTTGCGGACGTCGCCTGGGCAGCTCGTCACTACGCGAGCTGGACCGGCGACTGGGAATACCTCCTACGAGGGCCTGGTCGTCAACTCATCGACGACACCGCCCGGTACTGGGCCTCCCGCATACGGGTCGACTCGGAAGGTCGCGGCCACATCGAGGATGTGATCGGACCGGATGAGTATCACGAGGGCGTCGACGACAATGCCTTCACCAACGTGATGGCTCGGGCCAATCTGCGTTGGGCGATCGGCATCGATCAACTCCAGGGCGCTCGTGATCCCGGTGAGGTGTCGAAGTGGTCCGACCTGGCCGCCCGTCTGGTCGACGGTTACGACCCCGGCACCGGGCTCTACCGACAGTTCACCGGGTACGACGATCTCGAGCCGATGTTGGCAGAGGATGTCGCTTCTCCGCCCATCGCGGCAGATTTGCTCCTCGGACGGCGAATCGTCGAGGCCAGCCAACTCGTCAAGCAAGCCGACGTGCTCATGCTGCATCACATGGTTCCCGAAGAGGTAGCCCCGGGCTCCCTGGTGCCCAATCTGGATTACTACCTGCCTCGGACCACTCACGGGAGCTCTCTGTCGCCTGCCATTCATGCCTCGCTTCTCGCCAGGGCCGGCCGGGTCGAAGATGCGCTGGAGTGGTTCCGACTGGCCTCCCGTCTCGACCTCGACGACCTGACGGGAACCACGGCCGGTGGGATTCATCTGGCGACGATGGGTGGGCTGTGGCAGGCATTGGCCTTCGGGTTCATGGGCCTGGATGTCGGCCGTGGGGGGATCGGGCTCGATCCGCGGCTCCCCGCGGCGTGGTCGTCGTTGACCATGTCTCTGACCGCGCTGCAGTCTCTGATGACCTTGCGCGCCAATGCCGACGAGGTAGAGGTCGAGTCCGAGCATCCCCTGCTCATCCGTTGTGGTGACGCCCGCACGATGGAGCCGGCATTCAAGGCCAGATTCTCTCTTGTCTCGGGTGTCTGGAAGGAGACGACGTGACACGGACAGTTCTGGCGTTCGTCGAGGACGGCCCGACGGCGGCACCCGTCATCGCCATGGCGAAGGTCCTGGGGTTCATCCTCTCCGGCGATGTGGAGGCGGTTCATGTCGGTGACGATCTGGGCGCAAGCACCGTGGAAGAAGCGTCCTCGGCAGGTGTGCCGGTGCGCATTGAGAGTGGCGACCCCCTCGAGCGGATCGTTGCCGAGGTGTCGTCGAGTGCAGTGGTGGCCGGCGTCGTCGGCGCGCGAGGAGAGCGTGCCGGGCCACGTCCCGTGGGTGGCACCGCACTGGAGATGATCACGCGTGCCGACAAGTTGGTGGCGGTAGTGCCTCCCCAGGCCGTCGTTTCCACGCCCAACGAGGTCGACCGGATCCTCATGCCGCTGGATGGGACGGCGTCATCTGCGAAAGCCATTCGGGTGCTCGGTGAGACCTGTGCGCGGCACGGCATCGAGATAGTCGTGCTGCATGTGTTCGACAGCTCGACCGCGCCCCCCTTCTGGGACCAACCCTTCCACGACGCGGAGGCGTTCGCAAGCGAGTTTCTGGCCCGTTTCATGGCACAGCCAGAAGCCAAGATGACCCTTCGCGCGGGCACGGCGCGAGAGGGGGTGATCGATGCGGCCACACGAGAGTCGGCAGACCTCATCGCTCTCGGCTGGTCACAGCATCTCGACCCGGGTCGAGCCGAGGTGGTCCGCCATGTGCTGAGCGAGGCTTCCGTTCCCGTCCTGTTGGTGCCGACCGAGTGATCGGTCCCTGGGCTCAGCCGTCTCCGTCAGGATCCGCCGGTCTTCTCACCCGCTGGACGTATCCCAACTCGATTCTCCAACAGGTTCCGCATTCCTCGCAGAGGAAGACGACGATGTCCACGTCTCTTATGGTCACCGCTCGTGGAGCGCCACAGTCAGGGCACGCTCGATAGCTCCCCCGTCCGGTCTCCACGCTTGTGTCTGGACGCATGTCCATGTGTCCCCACCCACGACCCTACTCGTCCCACGACATGGGTCTCCTGCGCCGGGGAGCCATGCGAGATTCATTGGATTGGAACGACATCCGCTTCCCACACTGGGATCATGGATCGCCGATGACCGCCGTCGAGCCCGCGCACAGCGACGAACAGTTCCAGCCTCCCCGCGAGGGCGGTCTCGGGCTGGTCACGCTGGTCGAGGGCTCGACCTTCTGTGTCGCCGGTCGAACGGCCGACATCGATCCCGGAGGGGCGCAGGGGCTCTTCTTCTTGGACACCCGGCTGGCATCTCGCTTCCAGTTGCGCGTGGACGATCAGCCGGTGGAGCCGCTCTCGGTGCAGATCGAGGATCCGTTTTCTGCGATACACGTCGGCCGGCGGTGGCCGGTGGCCGGAGCCGCCGATGCTCAAGCGGTGGTCACCAGGCACAGATACGTGGGCAGGGGAATGCGTGAGGATGTTGCGATTCGCAACTATGGCCCACATCCGGATGTGATCCCGGTCTCTCTGGCGGTTGACGTCGACTTCGCCGACCTCTTCGCGGTGAAGGGCGGCCAGCCCGACCCCGGGCGGCAGCGGACTGCGGCGAGCGGCGAGGAAGCCCTGCGTTTCGAGACAGTCGGGGACGATCCCCATGTGGAAGTCTCGGTTAGGTTCGATCCCGCTCCCGACCGGATCGAACCGGGTCTCGTGTCGTGGCAGGTCCGACTGGGTCCCGGCGAGACATGGAACATGTGCGCCGAGGTCGCGGCTTGGCTGGAGGGGAGGGCTATCGAGCTCAGTCACCCATGTGGCACCCCGGTCGAGCACGCAATCCCGGCTGCCCGTCTCGCCAATTGGAAGGACACGACACCACGGTTGACCAGTGATCATGCGCCGCTCGACCAAGCGGTTCGGCGGGCGACCGAGGATCTGGGGGTTCTTCGCATCTTCGACCCGGATCACCCCGATCGTGTAGTGGTGGCCGCCGGGGCGCCCTGGTTCATGACCTTGTTCGGCCGCGATTCCCTTCTCACCGGGTGGATGTCTCTGCTGGTCGACCCCTCGCTCGCGTTGGGAGTGCTCCAGACCCTTGCAGACCTCCAGGGGAGTGAAGAGAACACGATGACCGAGGAGCAACCGGGTCGGATCCTCCACGAGGTTCGGTTCGGCAGGGCGGCGTCGTTGGCGTTCCGCGGTGGAAACGTCTACTACGGGTCGATCGACGCCACTCCGCTCTTTGTCATGCTCTTGGGGGAGCTGCGCCGGTGGGGACTGGCGGATAGCACGGTCGAGGGTCTCCTTCCTCACGTCGACCGGGCCATGGAGTGGATCGATCGCTATGGGGACTTGGACGGGGACGGATATGTCGAGTATCGACGGACCAACCCCCAAGGGTTGGAGCATCAAGGGTGGAAGGACTCGTGGGACGGCGTGTGTTTCCGGGACGGGACCCTGGCTCGGTCACCGATAGCCCTTTGCGAGGTACAGGGCTATGTCTACGCCGCGTATCTCGCCCGCGCTCGTTTTGCCGACGAGGCCGGCGACAGGGTCACTGCAGAGCGCTACCGAAGCCGTGCCGCGACCTTGAAGGAGACCTTCAACCGGGACTTCTGGTCGGACGAGCATGGCTGGTACGTCATGGCCCTCGACGGTGAGAAGCGGCAAGTAGATGCCCTTGCGTCGAACGTTGGCCATTGTCTGTGGACCGGCATCGTCGACGAGGAGAAGGCGGCCGTCGTGGCTCGCCAACTCATATCGCGCGACCTCTTCTCCGGTTGGGGCCTCCGCACCTTGGCCACATCCATGGCCGCTTACAACCCGGTCAGCTATCACTGTGGCTCGGTCTGGCCCCACGACACCGCCATCGCCGCCGCCGGCTTGAGACGCTATGGGTTCATCGAAGAGTCACACCGTCTCGTTCTCGGTCTCCTCGATTTGGCGTCCACCGACTATGGGCGGCTGCCGGAGCTCGTTGCTGGATTTCCCAGGGACGAGCTGCGGGAGCCTGTTCCATACCCGACGTCCTGTTCACCCCAGGCATGGGCGGCGGCAGCACCGCTGCTCCTGCTTCGATCCCTGATCGGGCTGGATCCGGCGATGTCCCTCGGCCGCCTGTACGTCGAGCCTGTGCTTCCCGAGGAGATAGGTCGGATCCACCTCGAGGGTGTGCCGGTCGACGGCAGCCGTCTGACGATCGAGGTCGACGGGGACGACCTCACCGTGGAGGGAGCGCCCGATGACATCGAGGTTGTCGTCGGGCAGCGGCGGGGAGAAGCGGCAGACTTGTGAGACACCGGGGGCCGAGGGGGCTCAGATGCTCATGGCCTCGGTTGGGTGGTTTGGGCGTTTCTCGGTTTGCGCCCGTATGACCTCGACCGACGTCTTCCTGAGTGGGGACGTGATGACCGGCCGGGGGATCGACCAGATCATGAGACATCCATCCGACCCCGTCATCCACGAGAGATGGGCGCAGTCGGCAGTCGACTACGTCGAGCTCGCCGAGCAGAGGAACGGCCCGATCCCCAGGGGGGTGGATCCCGAGTACGTCTGGGGCGATGCATTGGAGACTCTCGACGAACAAGGGGTCGATGTCGGGATCATCAATCTGGAGACCGCGGTGACAGACGATGGCGAGCCCTGGCCCGGGAAGGGAATCCACTACCGAATGCACCCGTCCAACCTCGACGTGATTGGCGCAGCCCGGGTCGACTGCTGTGTGCTGGCAAACAACCACGTCCTCGACTGGTCCTATCCAGGTCTGACCCAAACTCTGGCCACACTTCGTGAAGCCGGGTTGTCGACGGCCGGCGCGGGGTCGGACCTCGTCTCGGCAACGAGGGCGAGTGTCATCGAGAATCCGGGTGGGGCTCGTGTTCTCGTCGTCGCAGTCGGAATGGGGTCGAGTGGCATCCCCTTCTCGTGGGCGGCGGCTGAAGACCGTCCCGGTGTTGCCTACGTCGATTCGCCCTCTGATCGTGCTGCCGACTCCGTGGTCGAGAGGGTGGCCACCGTCGCCAAACCCGGCGATCTGGTTGTGTCGTCTATTCACTGGGGCCCCAATTGGGGATACGAGGTCCCTCGGTCGCACCGACGTTTTGCCCACCGGCTCGTCGACAGTGGTCGCGTCCACATCGTGCATGGCCACTCCTCACACCATCCACTGGGCATCGAGGTGTATCGCGGCCGGCCGATCCTCTATGGCTGCGGAGACCTGATCAACGACTACGAGGGAATCGAGGGTTACGAGGAGTTTCACCCCGACCTGGGGATTCTGTATCTGGCCTCGATGGATTCGGTTGCGGGCACCCTCTCGGGTCTTCAGTTGGTCCCGATGCGTATGCGGCGTTTCAGCCTGGAGCGCGCCCCGTCCGACGACGTGATGTGGTTGGAGGAGACCCTCGATCGCGAGAGCAGGCCATGGGGCACCCATGTGGAGGTGACGGGAGATAGCCGGCTTCGGGTCATCTGGTGAGTGGCTCGATCCGGGCTCGTCACGCGACGAGCATCTCCTCGTCGGAGGCGAGGAGTGTCGCAAGGGTCTCGAGAGCCTCGTCGATGATCCCTTTGACGTGATGGTCGGGCACGCCGATCTCGGCGGCCACGCGGGTCATCGTCGCCGGCTCACCGTTCTCGAGGCCGTAGCGCAACTCGAGGGCGCGCCGATGCGACGAAGGCAAACCGGCAAGACCCCGCTCGAGGGCGTCGTCGGCCAGACCCTGCTCGACCTCGACGTCGGGTTGTAGTGCGGTGATGTCGGCGATGAAGTCGCCGAGCATTGCGCCGTCCTCCCCAACCGGTGACTCGAGAGCGACCGTCGACCCGATCGTCAAGGCCTTCTCGACATCGCGCTCGGGAACACCGGTCTCAGACGCGATCTCCTCGGCGTTGGGAGCGCGACCGAGTTGCGGCTTGAGGTTCTCGATGGCTGCCCTGACCACGGGGAGGATGTCGAACATCTTGGCGGGGATGCGGATCGAATCACCCAAATGGGCTCGAGCTCGTTGCATGGCCTGGCGAATCCACCAGGTGGCATAGGTCGAGAACTTGAAGCCGCGACGCCAGTCGAACTTCTCGACGGCGGTGATGAGGCCGAGGTTGCCCTCCTGGATGAGGTCGAGCATCTCGACGTTGGCTCCCGCGTACTTGCGCGCGTTGGCAACGACCAGCCTCAGGTTCGCCTGGACGAACCGGTTGCGAGCCGCCTCTCCTGCGACGACGGCATCCTGGAGCCGTCTTCGCTCGGTCGGGCTCACATCCTCGTCAGACTCGAGACGGGAGAGCGCCTCGTTCCCTCGCTCGATGGTCTGTGCCAGCTGAACCTCCTCGTCGGCAGTGAGCAACTCGTAGGCCCCGATGCCTGCAAGGTATTGACCGAGCAGGTCGGCAGCGGCAGACCGCTCATCACGAGAGGATGAAGCCACACCTATGCTTGTTTTCGAAGCTTTTGTCTCCACGATTGGGCGAACACATGTTCGTGGCGAAGTATTCCCAGGTGAGAGTGGGAATCCGGCTCGCATGAGTGGGGTGGTCGTGGGCACGAGCGGGTGGTCCTACGACCATTGGGACGGAGTCTTCTATCCCGAAAACCTGCCACGGTCACGATGGTTTGACTACTACGTCGAGCGGTACTCTTCGGTAGAGGTCAACTACAGCTTCTATCGGCTCCCTTCGGAGCGCACGATCGCTTCCTGGCGAGATCGCACTCCGACGAGCTTCGTCTTCGCTCTCAAGGGGAGTCGGCTCATCACCCATCAGCATCGTCTCCGCAACTGTGAACAGGCTCTGACCCGATTCCATGAGCGCGTTCTGGGGCTCGGCGATCGTCTCGGTGTGATCTTGTGGCAGCTTCCCCCGGATCTGACCCGAGATTTGACTCTGCTCGACGATTTTCTCGGGATGCTCCCACCCGACGTTCCCTTCGCCGTCGAGTTTCGCCATGACTCCTGGCATCACCCATCCACCCACTCGGTCCTGGACCGCCACGAGGCGGCCTTGGTTTGGGTCAGCGCAGAGAACATGTCTGCCGACGTCACCAAGACTGCCGACTTCGTCTACGTGCGGTTCCACGGTCTCGCCGGGGGATATGCACACGACTACACACGGGGGCAACTGGCCCCCTGGGTCGAGCATCTGAAGGGGGAGGACGGCTTCGCCTACTTCAACAACGACGCCGACGGCCGGGCGCCCGCCAATGCTGCTCTCCTCGCTGGTCTCCTCGCCGACGCTTGAGATCGAGTGACCTGGTGGCGCCACGGTCGGTCGAGATGTGGTGTTTCCAGGGAATGCACGTCGGAGCCCTCGAAGGGGGTACGACGTCGTCATGCCGGCACGAGGCGCCGAACTCGGATGTGAGCTGCCTGCACATCGAGTCGAGCGAACCGGAGTCACTTTGGCAGGCTGAACAGGTCTTCGACGGGCACTTCGAGGGCGATGGCCAATCTCAGGGCGAGCACCGTGGAGGGGACGAAATGACCCCTTTCAACGGTGTTGACCGTCTTGCGAGTGACTCCGACCTTCTCCGCCAGCTCCGCCTGGGTGAGTCCTGCTTTCTCTCGGTGAGCCCGCAACTCGTTGTCCAATTCGACACTGGCCGGGCCTTTCACCCGCCGTGTCACAGGCGCACCGTGAGCCGACTGACGAGCAAGGCCCCGGTCGCCACGGCCATCAGCCCAAGTCCGACCACCCGTCCGGGAAGGCCGACAGTGGCCGGGATCGCTGCCACCAAGACCGTCGCCAAGTAGGTGGCCACGAATGCGGTGGCGGCGCTCCTCCGGCTGATGAAGAGCTGCAGCTCGTCACCCAACGCCTGCTTCTGCGTCTCGTCGAGACGCTGTCCCAGCAGCCAGAGCGACGTGAAGGCAATGCCGAATACGAGCAGGCCGGCGATCCAGATCCCCAATAGCACCCTGTTCATGGTCTCGTTGCCGGTGATCCACCCGGAGTCGATGCCGAGCACGCGTACGGCCTCAGCCAGAGCAGCAGTGGCCAGGGCGCCGAGCCCGAGGTTGGTCCGAGTCTCCAACTTACGCTGGCGACTCTCGATCTGAGCGGTCATGCTGTCCCCACTTTCTGATGTGTAACGCTTCCTACTCTAGTAACTCATGCGTTACAGCCTAGGGTCGAAAGTCCTTAGGAGCCTCTGCACTGACCCGCCCGAACTCGCCGGCTTTGCGGCCTCACTCGGGTCGGTTGCCGGGGGGACGGAATCGCTCGACTGTCTCCGGTGAGATCCGCTTCAGGGCGCTGTCCTCGAAGGGCTCGAGGACGGCCCAACCGGTGGCCAGGGTCTCTTCGATGCTGCGATGCCAGTCCTGAGCGACGAAATCTGCCTCGAAGCGGTCGGCGAACTCGAGATACTGCCTGTCGCGGTCGGAGAGGCTGGCCTCGCCGATGATCGCGACGAGACGTCTCAGGTCTCTGCCTTCTGCGTAGAAGGCATAGAGTTGGTCGGCGAGCTGGCGATGGTCTCCGCGGGTCTTGTCCTCCCCGATTCCTGAGTTCATCAGACGGCTGAGCGAGGGGAGAACGTCGATCGGCGGGTCGACGCCACGGCGGTTCAAGTCCCGGGACAGCACGATCTGGCCCTCTGTGATGTAGCCCGACAGATCGGGGATCGGGTGGGTGATGTCGTCGTCTGGCATGGAGACAATGATCATCTGTGTGATCGATCCGTCGTGATCCTTGATGATCCCCGCCCGCTCGTAGATGGTGGCGAGATCGGTGTACATGTATCCCGGATAGCCGCGTCGGCCCGGCACCTCCTCTCGTGCCGTCGCCACCTCACGGAGGGCCTCGCAGTAGTTGGTCATGTCGGTGAGGATGACGAGCACGTGGTACCCGCGCTCGAAGGCGAGGTACTCGGCTGTGGTCAGGGCCATCCGCGGCGTGAGCAGTCGCTCGATCGTGGGGTCGTCGGCCAGGTTGAGGAAGAGCACTGTCCGGTCGAGCTGACCGGATTCTTCGAGCCGACGACGGAACATCGTGGCCTCTCTGTGGGTGATCCCCATCGCGGCGAACACCACCACGAAGGGCGCGTCCTCCGAGCCGACTACACGGGCCCCGGCGGCGATGTCGGCCGCGAGCTTCCCTCCGGGGAGCCCAAACCCTGAGAAGATCGGCAGCTTCTGACCGCGCAACAACGTGTTGAGGCCGTCGATCGCGGAGACCCCGGTCTCGATGTACTCCGATGGATAGGCACGCGCTGCCGGATTGATCGGCAACCCGTTGACATCCCAGAAGGCCTCCGGCATGACCGGGGGACCATCGTCGATTGGCACGCCACTCCCGTCGAGCATGCGCCCGAGCAGGTCTATGCCAACGCCGAGGCGGGCCGCATCGCCACCGAGTTGCACCCGTGTCGAGGCTAGATCCAGGCCTCGCGTGCCGGCGAACACCTCGATCACGGCCCGCTCCCTGTCCACCTCGAGCACTTGGCCTCCACGCACATCGCCGTCGGGGGTGATCACATCGACTACCTCTCCGTAGTGCACCCCTTTGGCCCGATCGATGAACAGCAACGGGCCGGAGACGTAGTCGACTGTCTGAAACTCGGTGGCGTGGAGGCCGCGGCGCAGCGAGAACCGGGAGGTCATGCCGTCACCTCGTGGTCGATCCTCTCCAATAGCTCTTTGGCAGTCGCCTCGGCTTCGTCGGCCGGCCAGAGCTTCATGCGGCCGATCTCCGAGGCGATGTCACTTCGGGCGACTGTGTCGGCAGTGGCACCTTCGATCGCCAGGTCCATCACCGCGTCGTGAAACCCCCTCAAGACTCTGAGCATCCAGTACTGCTTGATCAGGGGGCAAAAGGCGTCGACCGAGTCGTAGGCGGATTGCTGGAGGAAGTCCTCCCGCAGCATTTGCGCGATCACGAACGTGACTCGTTCCTGGGGGGCCAACGCATCAACCCCGAGAAGCTGGACTATCCCCTCCAGCTCCTCGGCTCGTCCCAGTAGCGAGAGTGCCCAGGCCCGCTGGGTGCCCCAGTCCTCGGCGACGTTGTCATCGAACCACTGGTCGGTGCTGTACAACGAGTAGCTGCGGGTCCAGTGGATCGCCGGGTAGTGACGCCGCCGCGCCAGGTCGGGATCCAGCGCCCAGAATGTCCCGGCGAGACGGAGACTGTATTGCGTCACCGGCTCGGAGAAGTCGCCACCCGGCGGGGATACGGCGCCGATGACCGACACCGATCCCGCACGCTCGTCACGACCCATGGCGACCACCGCCCCGGAGCGCTCGTAGAACTCGGCCAAACGAGACGGCAGATATGCGGGGAAGCCCTCCTCACCCGGCAACTCCTCGAGACGGCTCGATACCTCTCTCAGCGCCTCGCCCCAACGACTCGTGCTGTCCGCGAGCACCGCGACGTCGTATCCCTGGTCCCGGTAGTACTCGGCCACGGTGATCCCCGTGTAGATGCTTGCCTCACGTGCCGCGACGGGCATATTCGACGTGTTGGCGATGATCACCGTGCGCTCGATCAGAGGGGCGCCGCTCCGCGGATCGACGAGGTGGGGGAACTCTTCGAGGACTTCGGCCAGCTCGTTGCCTCTCTCGCCACACCCGATGAAGACGATCACGTCGGCGTCGGCATGTCGTGCGATCGTCTGCTCCAGGACCGTCTTGCCGGTGCCGAATCCACCGGGGAGGGTGGTGCTTCCCCCACGGGCCACCGGGAACAGCGTGTCACACACGCGCTGACCAGTGATCAGCGGCGCCTCCGGATCGAGACGGCGCGCCACAGGACGGCGACGGCGGACAGGCCATGCGGTCAACGGCGACACTGGAGTGTCGCCTATCCAAACCACAGGGTCCTCGATGGTCACCACCCGGTCGCCTATCGCGGTGACCTCCCCGCTCAGATCGGGTGGAACGAGGATGTGGTGCTCGACGGCCGCCGTCTCCTGAATCGTGGCAACGATGTCGCCTGACTGCACGTCGTCGCCAACGGAAACCCGGTGCTGAATGTCCCACGACCTGTCACGGTCCAGACCGGGAATCTCGACGCCACGACGAACGAAAGGCTCGACGATTCTCCCGTCGGTCCCTCCGGCCAGTACTGGCAAGGGTCTCTGCACGCCGTCGAAGATCCCGCCGATCAACCCGGGCCCCAGCTCGACGCTGAGAGGGTGGTTGGTGTCGACGACAGTCGATCCCACCTGGAGACCCGCCGTTTCCTCGTATACCTGGATGACCGTCTCCTCGCCCTTGAGACGGATCACCTCACCGACCAGGCCACGCCGTCCCACCCGGACCACGTTGTAGACGCGTGCCCGGTGCAGGCCCTCGGCCACCACAACCGGCCCGGCGACTCTCACCACGCGCCCGACGTCGGCATCCGACGTCATTCGGCACCCTCCTCGCCGAAGGTGATGTGGTACCCGACCGCACGGCTCAACATGGCGGAGATTCGAGCCCTGTGGCTCTTCTCGTCCCGCGACTCGAGACCCGGCGGCAGAGGGACCACCACAGGAAACGTCGACGACTCGAAGCGAACCCGCTCGTCTTCGGGAACATCGGTCAGGAACGGCTCGTAGACGGCGATCACCCCGCCCCTGCCCTCGCCCATCAGCCGTTCCAGGGCTGCGATGACCTCCTCGGCCGTCTCGGCAGTGATCGTGTCTGCTCCAGCGAGCCGAAACCCGGTCTCCAGCTCGGGGGGCACGACGACCACCAAACCGGGGCTGGTCACGCCGCCACCTCGAGGTGCGCCTCGACTTCGTCGATCGGGATGCTGTGGGCTATGCCCCTGCCGATCAGCCGTATGTTCCGCATCTCTGCCTCCTTGGCGAACACAAAGGCGAGAGGGATGTCGAATCCGAGGGCGTCCCCGGTCACGAATCGCGACACGGCCGTGGCTGTCGTCGCCCGCTGCAAGTCCTCGCGCAACCTCAAGAGGTCGCCGTGTGCGGCCCAGGCTCGTATGACCGGGTCCCATTCGGCGGGGAGCCGTTTCGTGACGAGCAGCTCGGCCACGGACTCGGCTGAGTCGGTCGTGGCCACCTGTGTCCAGACACCAGGTCGGACGAGCCCTCCGGGGACATACTCAACGACGACCTCCCGCCAACCCGGCTCACGATCGATCCGTGCCGAGCTAAGACGTAATGCCGTCTCCAGGTTGCGAACATCGATCTCGGCTCTGAGGATCGTCGCGGGCCCGGTGTGCTCCTCTCCGAGGACGGCTTGCATCTCTTCGGCGAAGGCGTGGTCGAGCGCCGACTCGACCACGGCGATGTCACCCTCGGCGACATACGTGGCCCGAGCCCTGGACAGGGCGATGGTTGCCTGCGATGAAGGTATCCCCCAAACGACCAGCAGATCGAGGAGTGACCGGATGTCGGGCTGTGCCGCGAGCTCCGCCAAGGCAGCCTCGTCGAGCCGACCCGCCGGCACGAGGAGCCCGGACAGGTCAGGCGATACGGGGGGTACGTCGGGCAAGCGGAGCAACGAGCGCAGGTTGCGCAGGTCCCACCGATGCAGGAGGAGATCCACGTGTCGTCTCGGCCCCCCCTCGTAGAACGAAGCCACCGCACGCAAGGTGCGCGCGAGGTTCGTGCGCGTCAACTCGTCGAGTCTTCGCAGACCGCGAGCCCTCACCAAGGCCGCCTCGACATCGGGCCGGTAGTCGGTGTCCGCCAACATCGCCACGACCCGATCGAGAGAGCCGGCGGTGATCATCTCGTCGTAGTCGGCCGAGTCGAGGAGTCGGCTTCGCATCGCCCGAACCCTGGTGTTGCCGTATTCGTACCCAGTCCCTGTCATAGCTCGCTTCCTCTGAGGGCGGGAATCAGCTCACCGGCGATATAGCGGAGGTGCTCGTCGGCGCGTTGGAGACGAGTAGCCACCATGTTGTCGACACCACGTCGTTCGGTCCTGACCGTCACACCGCCCAGAGGCGCCTGTCGGGTCGCGATCTCGAGGTCGAGATCGCGAGCATCGAGGATGTGCTGCATCAACTCGACGTCGGCCGGGTCGACCGCGACGACGCCGGCGTTGGGGAGGACCGCCACGGCCTCGTCGAGGAGCTTCCCGAGAACCGCTTCGTATTCGGGGGAGGAACGAACTTCTCCCAGTCTTTGCCGTGCCCCCTCCAGGGCTTCAAGGTAAATCTGCTCCCGCGCGGCACGACGTTCTTGCGCCGCCTCGAGATGGGCGCGGCTGAGGATCCTGCTTCGCTCCTGACGGGCTCGATCGTCGAACGCCCTGGACAGACGTCTTTTCTCGCCCGCTGCCACCGCCCTGGCTCGATCCAGCGTCTCCTCTGCCTCGACGTGAGCGGAGGCAACGACGGACGAGACCGTCTCCTCGGATTCGGAGCGGATCGTCTCGAGGATCTCGTTCAGTGCCAATCAGCCCCCAAGGAGGATGATGAGCATCGCGGCGACCGCAAAGCCCAGGATCACGAGGGTCTCGGGAATGGCCACCAGCAGAATCACCCTTCCCGTCAGGTCCGGGTTCTCGGCAATGGCCCCGATCCCGGCAGATCCGATACGGGCCTGGGCCAGGCCAGTGGCTATCGCGCCCAGCCCGACGGCCAGACCGGCGCCGATTGCGATCAATCCGAGTCCAATGTCCATGTCTTCTCCTATCTCTGTTGTCTCGCGGGAGACGGGCTCTCCGTGTTCGCTCCGAACGGCCGGAACGCCTTGCCCCCGCTCTCGTAGAACTTGCCGAAGAACTCCACGTAGTGGAGACGCAATGCCTGGATCGTGGGACTGAACACGCCGAGCACGAGGTTGAGCGCATGAAAGAGGGCGGCAACGATCAACCCCACCCAGAGCGGGCCGGCTGCGCCCAGCTCGTTGGCGACACGGGCCAGATACACCGAAGCCAGCCCAATTGCGGCGATTCGCAGGTAGGACAACACGTTGCCGATGGTCCCCATCACCTCGAGTGGCCCCATCAGCAGACCCATCACGCCGCCGGCGGCGATCAGGACCACGAGTCCCACGATGGCAGCCGCGATCGCTGGAGTCATGAATCCGGACGGAAGCGCGCCACTACCGGCGCCGGCGATGGCGAACAGGGCGATGAGGGCTATCAGCATCCCCATGCGCTCTCCGAGCTTGTGACGGTCCTTGACCTGGAAGGCTTGCCACACCCCGAGCACGAGCCCCAGCACTATGTGCGCTGCACCCAGTGCGATGGCGAAGAGCAACAAAGGCTCTATGGCTGTCGCTCGGTCGATCCAGAGCGGCTCGATGTCGAAGAGCCGATGGCCAAGATCGCCGAGGTACTCGCCATAGACCACCCCCCAGACCATCGCCCAGCCGCCGCTGAGCATGAGGATCTGAACCAGGTCGCGAGCGAAACCCTCGTTGGTGAGGCGACGGCGCACGACGACCGTCGCCAACAGCAGTATCGCACCGTAGATGACGTCGCCGAGCATGATCCCGAAGAAGAGCGGAAGGAAGATCAGCATCATCACCGCCGGGTCCAGCGATCCATACTTGGGTATCTGGAGCAGTCTCACCAACGACTCGAAGGGTTTGGCCGGGGCCGGGTTGCGCAGGAGCACGGGCGGCTCATCACCCTTCTCGATCCGGGCTTCATAGACCACGACGTCGCTACCGACCTCTCGCGTCAACACCTCCTCCAACGCCGGGACGTCGTCGGTCGGCACCCACCCGGAGAGCACGAAGGTGTGGGATGTGGCTCCGAGCGTGCGTATGGCGCCGAGCTGCTCGAGCCGGTCCCCGACGGCCTGACGCCCCACCAGCCAATCGCGATGACCCCGCACGAAGTCCCCGACTGCGTCTTCAGCGGTCTCGATCTCTACAGGAAGCTCCACGAGGCGCCGCTCCATCTGGACCAGAGCCTGACGGAAAGGCATCGTCTCGTATCGATGTGGCAGACGTACCCGGCTCACTTGCTCGTGGCCAAGGGCACGCTGCACTTCCGGGGATGCCTCCCTCGGATAGATGAGAACGGCTCCGACCGTGCGGGGGTCAATACGATCTGAGACCATCTCGAAGTTGCCCTCCAGCTCGGTCGCCAAGTGGGAGTTCAACTCACCTAGAACTCCTACGTGGCGGGCGTCGACCAGCAAAGCGGTCGTTTCATACCCCTCCAGATCCGTCATGTCGGGTAGCAGAGGAAGCAGTCTCCTCAGAGAGTCGAGGTGCCTGGGAAGGGTGTCCTTCTCTCGCTTCAGCTCATCGAGGTGGCCCATCAGCTCCTCGACCTCGGGCCCTGCCTCGTCGACGTCGGCACGCAGCTCGTCGAAGTCGATGTCGACTCCATCGGTCTCTACCCCCTCGTCGGGCAGCAATCGCAAGAGGGCGTCGAGGCGGGCCTTGAGATAGCGGAGATCTTCGATGACGTGGAGGTGCTCTTCGTCCACGGTGAGGGGTGGCAATTGCACCCCGGAATCGTCGGTGATGTCGATCACCTGGATCTTCTTGGCTCGGTGCAGCGTTTCCAGAGTGGTGTCCAAACCCCGTCGGTGACCGACGATGTTCACCTTCGACATGGGAACCAGCATCGTCTAGACCCCCGGTTCGGACGGTGGTGCCAGCACCACGCCCACCATCTCCTCGATCACCGAGATCATGGTCTCAGCGCTCGCCTCGTTCAGCTCGGCTGCCTCCTCCGCTCCCTGTCGTCTGATGTTCGCAGCCGTTGCCTCGGCGTCGGCGATCGTCTCTTCCACATGACGGCGGGCGGCTTCCCGGCCTTCCTTCCGAGCTTCCTCGACCATCTCACCGGCGCGAGCTCTAGCCTCATTCACGATCTCTTCGGCCCGGGCCCGGGCTCGATCGACATTTCGGGCGGCCTCGAGCTCGATGCGGCGTATCTCCTCCAGGACGTGACTCGCCTCATTCATGCCGACGCCTCCCCGAGACGTGAACCCTTCCTCTCTTTGATTCGCTTCAGCCTGTAGATCTCCTGACGCTCCCTCTCTTCGAGCCGGGACATGATCAGACGCGTCTCATGCTCCAACCTCGGGATCACAAACGTGGCCAGGGCGTTGACACGGCGATTGGTGATTCCGATCTCCTCGGAGAGCCGTCGCAGCCGAACCTCATATGCGGCCATCCGGAGGAGTTGCTCGATCACGGACTCGTAGGCAGCGGCAACCTCGTCGACATGGACGTTGCCACCACCGGCCCCGAGGCCACGGGCGAATCGACCCCTACCGACAGGCTCGAAGTCGATCTCGGCGATGTGAACGCCGGCGACCACCGACGGCTTCGCGGTGAGACCGATGTCCCGATGCGACGATGCGGCAGCGGAGCGAACCAGCTCTGGCGTCTGGAGCACCTCGGCCATCGCCAGTGCGTGTCTTGCCCCGGCGGACATGTCGTCGAGGTGGACCGCTTCTTCGAGCACGACGACGGCGGCCTTTCGAAACTCGGACATCAACTGATCCCGCTTCTCTTCCAACAGAAGTCGTCCCCGTCTCGCGAGGTCCAGCCGTGCCCTGCGCGCCAGCAACTCGGAACGAGTCGCCGTCACCTGTTCCACGGAGTCTCTCCTCGACAGCCTGTTGGTCCTCTATCCATGTTCGATCTGCCCCAAACGCACCGGATAGAGGACAAAGTCATCATGACCTGGAGGTTCCCATGCCCTTCCGACACCCTATTAGGGCCTTCTGGCACCTGTCGCCCTCCCCGAGCGGCACATAGCTTGGTCGAAGGGGTGTAGATGACACGATGGGACATAGACGAACAGAGTCACCTCGGGCGACGGCGATACCCCAAGGTCATCCCCTATCTGCCGGCTCTACTGCTGGCGGCATGGGTGGTGGCGCGACTCCTGGTTTGAGGGGGGATCACGGAGATGGGGATTCTGTCGGCCGGACGCCCCGGGAGAGGCATGCGGACCAGCCGGTCACGAGGGGCCGGCGGGCGGGCGGGCGCCCGTCTCGTCGTGGCTGAGGAGCCAAAACGAGAACAGGGGACCTACCCCGGTGGGACCAATGTGAGAGAGGAGACGCTGAGAGTGGTCGTGGTCGAGGACCACGAGATAACCCGAAACGGCATCGTGACTCTTCTCGGGGGTGCAGGCATAGAAACCGTGGCATCCGTGGGCACCGGGGAAGAGACCGTCGGGGTCATCGAGGAGCACAGACCCGATGTCGTCCTGTTAGACATCCGATTGCCTGACGAGTTGGGGATTCGCACGCTGCGGCGAATCAGAGCGAGATTCCCCGATGTTCCCGTGCTGATCCTCACATCGCATGGCTACCCGAGCCTGGCGAGGGCTGCCTTCTCCAGTGGCGCCACGGGGTTCATCCTGAAGCGCATCGACTCCCGAAGGCTCACGGATTCCGTGTGGAGAGTCGCCCGAGGGGAGCAGGTGTACGACGAGGAGGTCGTCGGCATCATTGAGGACGCCACACAGGAGATCGATCCACGTCTCGTCAACTTGTCACCCCGCCAGAGAGAGGTGTTGAGACACATCGGAGAGGGGCTCACCAACCGTGAGATCGCGATGCATCTGTCGCTCTCCGAGAAGACCGTGAAGAATTACGTGTCGGCGATTCTGGAGAGGATCGGAGTCCCCACCCGCAGCGCGGCGGCCGCGTACGTGGCGCGCATACAAGCCGAGAGCGAGATCCACCTCCCCTCCGAGGACTGGTGAGAGCGCCTACTCGAAGGGGCCGCCGGGCCGAGTAGAGTCCGTCGAGGCTAGAGCACAGCCACCACGGCCCACATGGTTCAGATCGACGCAACGGAGTTTCTTCTGGACTCTTACCCCGACGCGTTGGTGTTGTGTGACGACTCGGGTGTGATCCTCGCGGCAAACGGCGCTCTCCTGGACCTAACCGGTCATTCGCTTGCGGACCTTCTCAATCGGAGCATCGATCGGTTGTTTCCTGATGGTCTGGATCAGACCGATGAAACTTCTGGTGCACGTGGCGACGGGAGTGTCCACGTCCCCGCCGAATTCTCGTCATTGGCACTCACCGCCAACGGGGATCGACGCGAGGTGATGGTGGCCATCGGCAACGACGGCGGCGAATCGGGGCGGACCATCATCCGCATCCGTCCGAGCATGGAAGGGCTGACTCGGAGCCCGGACGAATCCGAAGCCACGTTTCGGGAACTTCTGGAGCGCGGGGCGCTCTATGTCGTCGGTCTCGACACAGAAGGGGTTGTCAACTACATCAACCCGACGCTCAGCTCGCTGGTGAGGCGCTCGGCAGACGAGGTGCAAGGTCGCGACTGGTTCGACGACTTCATTCTCGAAGACGAGCGCGAATGGCTCGAGAGCGTCTTCGAGTCGGTGCTGTCAGACGACTCGGCGGAGCCCTACATAGAGAACAGTGTGAGAGTTCCTGGTGGGCGACCACGTCAGATCAGATGGTTCAACACGAGGCTGGCCGATCCGGGCGGCGGGACGCGAGGCACACTTTCGGTTGGGATCGACGTCACCGACCGGCAGCGTCTGGAACGGCGTCTCAGCGCATCGGCCAACGTCGCGAGCGCCTTGCTAGGTGAGTCAGAGATCCGCGATGTGTTAGAGCTCGTCGCTGCCGGTGTTCGTGACGTCGTCTGGGCCGACGTTGCGATGGTGCTGACTTCCGATGGGGGCCGGGGCATGGTCGTCGAGGCGGTGGCCGGGCTCGATGCAGACGGGCTGGTGGGTCGTGAGCTGCCGGAAGGGCCCTGGGAGAACATGATGGACGCCACGCCACATGTCCCATCGGGGGAGCTTGGAGCCCATGTGAGGTCTCTCTTGCCTTGGCCGACCGGGCCGGCGCTCGTCGCCGGCTTGTGGGGTCGCCGAGGACACGGGGTCCTGTTGGTTGCCAATCCACCCGCGCAAGCCGCATTCGACGCCGAGGACCTTGCGTCTCTGAGCGGATACGCCAAGGACTCGGCTCTCAACATCGAGCACGCCCTGGCCAATCGGCGTCTGCATCATCTGGCCCTCGTCGAAGATCGGGAGCGGATCGCCCGAGACCTCCACGACGTCGTGATACAAGACCTCTTCTCTGCCGGGATGTCGATCGACGTCGCCATGCAACTCATAGAGGAGAATGAGCAGGTCGAAACGCGGCTGGCACAGGCGGTGGAGATACTGAACAGGGCGATCAGCGAACTGCGCGGCAGCATCTTCTCGCTCCGGGACGATTCGCACGAGGACCTGAGGACCCGTGTCATGCGACTGGTCGCCGAGGCGACGAGCGCACTCGGGCTCACACCGGTCGTGAGGGTCGAGAACGCATCGCAACCCCTCGAGGATCAGCTGGCGAATCACCTTCTCGCCACCCTGCGGGAGGCGCTGTCCAATGTCGCCCGTCACTCCGAGGCCGACGAGGTCGAGGTCCACGTCCTCGCCGGCCCGGAGGTCAAACTCGTCGTTCACGACGACGGGACCGGATTGCCGGACGTCGTGCCCGAGGGCAGGGGTCTGAGCAACATGGCCGCCCGGGCGCGTGAGCTCGGCGGAGAGATGAGCGTCGTGGAACCTCCCGAGGGCGGGCTCAGAATCGAGTGGACCGTCCCGGCGCACGGCGCGGGTTGACGGGTCTCTTGCTCGAATCAAAGGCCACGCGCCACCGATGCCGTCGGTGTGGTTACGTCGGTGCCGAAGAGCCCCGGCCCGATTGCCGCTACTCGTACATCCGTCGTCTGAAGACGAGCACTGCCAAGCCGAAGACGACGACGGTGTAGCCGGCAACCCAGTAGAAGTCGCAGGCGACGACCGGGGACACGAAGTCCCATTCGTGTCGGCCGCCGACTCCGCAGCCACCGCCGGGCACGCCGCCCGTCTCGGGCCGGTCGATGACTCGGACGTGGACGTAGTCGAGAGGGCAGTCTCGCGATGAGACGAGCAGAGCCCCCCGTGTCAGGTCCCTGGGACGAGCACCACCTTCCCGGCGTGGCCTCCACGCTCCAGCAACACGTGGGCGCGTACCGCCTCGGTGAGCGGAATCCGCTCTGCCACCACGGGCTGGAGCTTGCCGGCGGCGAGGTAGTCGAGGAGAGTCGTCATCGTCTCCCGATACCACTCGATCGGTTTCGACGAATCCGGAGGCATTCTGGCCCTCTTCCCGTCGGGGATGAGGGAGAGAACGGTCTGTGTGATCATGCTGGCCGGAATCACGCGCACCCCATGCTTGGAGACTGCGGCAACGCCGAACCACACCAGCCGCCCACCTTCGCGAAGGGCGCGGTAGGAGCGCCAGAGCTGGCGGGCGCCTCCGATGGGGTCGAAGACAACGTCGACACCGTCGTTGGTCAGCTCCCGGATCCTCTCAACGAAATCGTCATCGTGGTAGTCGATCGGTGTGGCCCCCATCGAGGCCACCATCTCGTGGTTGTGGGCAGAAGCAGTTCCGTACATCTCCAGGCCGGCCATGCCGCCCAACTCGAGAAGAGCGCTTCCCACGCCTCCGGCCGCTCCGTGGATGAGCGCACGCTCTCCACTTTCCACCACGGCCGCTCGATGCATCATGGTGTAGGCGGTCAGGTAGTTGGCCGCGATGCAGACCGCCTCGGCCGGATCGACCCCTGAAGGGACCGGTACTGCCCTATCGGCCGGCAGGCAGGCGTATTCGGCGTAGCCACCTTCATCGCCGAGCAGAGCTGCGATGACCTGCCCCGACCGAAGCCCTTCCACGTCCTTGCCGGTGTTGTCGACCACCCCGACGATGTCCACACCGGGTGTGAAAGGCACCTTCGGGAATCCGGGGAACGGGAACCGCCGAACCATCAGGTCCATTGCCGATACACCCGCGGCCAACATCCTCACCCTCACCTCGCCGGGCCCAGGATCGGGGATGTTCTCTTCCGCAACATCCATCACTTCCGGCGGCCCGTGGCGAGGAACCACGATGCGCCGATGTCGGGTCGATGTCATACCCGCTCTTTCACAGACGCCTGGATCGTGATGATCGGCTCGTCGATCGGCTTCAGATGATCGCTATCGAATCCTGAGATGATCAGCCACAAGGCCATGACCATCTCCTGGAGGGCTATCGGAGCAGCGAAGATGGCCTGCATCACGCCGGAGAACTCCACCCCGTACATCTCCAACAGACCCCTCGCCAGGATCAGGGCTGCACCGAGCAGGCCCCACAACGACAGCCACGGGGGAATCAGCTTCGACCGATACAACATCGGATAGAGGATCAGACCTCCCACACCGAGCAAGACCATCGATCCGAGGAGATACGTCCACTCACGAGACGCCAAGACCAGATCTCCCAGGGGTTGCACTCCTGTGGCGCCGGGCTCTCCGTAGTCCCGGGCCAGCGCAAGCACCAGCAGGGCACTGACCGAGGCAGCGAGGAGAAGGACACCCTCCACGGTCCTGGCCCCGATGTAGCCGAGAGACAGCCCGTCGTCGTGGCGTTTGAGCACCGGGTGAAACATCACCGCGATCCCGATCACCGAGAGCACCAGGATCAGCTCGAGCAACACACCGGATAGCACCTGGCCCTCGTTGGCGAGGACGTTCGTCAGGTAGTCGGCCTCGTCCAGCGGGAGAAGAAGGGCTCCACCCGCAATCGCTGTCGCTGTGGCAACGATGAACAGGATGCCGACGAGCCGCGCCGTCGTCCTTTCAGACAACATCAGACCTCCTTTGTTCGGTTCTATCTCTCTCCATACGACCCGACGGGCGGGCGCGCTAGAGCCGTAGGTCACCGACCGGCGTCTGCGCCCACCTTTGCGTTGCCATCTGGCCTGTTGGCTGTGTCTGCTGTCAGCTACTCCATCGGCGGCTCGACGGTTGTCTGCAGCCAGTCGACACACATGTCGGCCACTGCACGGGTGCGCATGCTGGCCACGGCGTCGAAACCATGTTGCGCCCCGGGAACCTCGAAGTAGCCGACCTCCACCCCAGCGGTGTCAAGAGCCGCGACGAAGTGCTCCGATTCGGCTGCAAGGACGATCGAGTCGTACTCCCCGTGAATCACCAGGAAGGGTGGCGCGTCGGGACGGACCTGATCGACGGGTGATCCCAGTGAGTACAGGTCGGGGTCGTCCGTTGCGTGCGCCTTCATGACCACTTGGGCGATGAAGGGCCAGTCATACCGTGTCGGGTTGCGGACCAGCAGGTCGTAGATCCCATAGAAGACCAGGCAGGCATGGACCGACACGTCGGCGTCCTCAAAACCCGGTTTGAGCTGCTCGTTGTCCGCCGTCAACGCGGCCAAGGCGGCGAGATGTGCTCCAGATGACCCGCCTGATACGACGACGCGGTTTGGGTCTACCCCGAATCGCGAGCCCCCGTCCCTTGCCCACGCGATCGCCCTCTTGACCCCGATCAGATGCTCTGGGAACGTCGCCTTCGGCGAGAGCGGGTATCTGATATCGAGAATCACCCACCCGAGGACCGCAAGTCTGTGGAACAGAGCCCGCGCCTGTCGTCCGGGGCGACCCCGCATCCACGATCCGGGATGCACGTATATGAGGGTGGGTGCATCGG
>JASFVB010000015.1:0-25989 GCA_050050035.1 Acidimicrobiia bacterium
CTCACCCCCAGGACTCACCGCCAACGTGACGTCTGTTCGTGACGTCGGTCCCTTCCTCATGGTGACGGCGCGCACCCGTGCCGGCGTGGTCACGCTCCGGTCCCAGGAGCAGGTGGAGAGGGGCGACGAGATCTCGATCAGGCCTGGCCGCTATGCCGTGTTCGATGCCCGGACCGGGAGAGCGGTGTTCCACTCGAACCCGTGACCACCGGGCGTCACGGATGGACAGCCACCCACTCTCACGCGACGATCCAATTCGAGACTCAGCCGATGGCGTGAAACGTAGGGCGCAACGCCGGATACAGCTCTTGGAACATTCGGTGATTCCTCGCGTAGACCCCGGTGTCGTCTCCCGGGGCCGCCGCGGGTTGCGCCGAGACGCAGGCTTCGACGGCCGAGTCCACGGTGGCGTGCAATCCTGCACCTACTGCGGCCAGCAAGGCAGCGCCGTAGGCGGCTCCCTCCTCGGTGCCCACGGTGTCGATCTCCGATTCGAGGACGTCGGCGAGGATCTGACGCCACAGCTCAGATCGCATCCCACCCCCCGACGCCCGAATCGAGACCGGTTTGGGCACCCCGGCCTGAACCATCAGATCGAGCCCGTCACGTAGGCCGAAGGCGACACCCTCCAGGACCGCCCGAGTGAGGTGACGCAGGTCGTGCCCGGCGGTGAGCCCCACGAAGGCTCCCCGCGCCTTCGGGTCGGGATGGGGGGTGCGCTCGCCGGATAGATAGGGGAGGAAGATCAACCCTTCGCTCCCGGGCGGAATCTCCGACGCTCCTTCCACCAACTCCGAGAATTCACGGCCGGGGGCAAGTGAGTCACGCAGCCATCGGAGGCTCCCCGCAGCAGAGAGCATCACCCCCATCATGTGCCATCGCTCCGGCACGGCGTGACAGAACGCCTGAACCCGCGCCTCGGGGTCGACGGCTGGACCGTCGGACGTGGCAAACACGACCCCGGAGGTCCCCAGGGAAAGGGCAACCACGCCGCTCAGGGTGGCGCCAACTCCCACTGCGTTTGCCGACTGGTCCCCACCTCCAGCCACTACGGGAGTGCCGGAGACGAGCCCCGTGGCGCGGGCGGCTTCATCGGATATGACACCGGTGGTCTCCGGGCCCTCGAACACCGGCGGAAACAGGCCCGGATCGAGGTCCAGAGCAGACAACACGTCCTGAGACCAAGTCCGCGAGGCGAGATCGAACAACCCGGTGCCCGACCCCCCGGCGACGTCGAGGGCTCGTGTACCGGTGAGACAGAGCCTCACATAGTCCTTGGGGAGGAGAATCGTGGCCACGCGCTCCCAATTCTCGGGCTCGTGATTGCGGACCCAGAGCAACTTCGGCGAGGTGAACCCGGTGAGGGCGTCGTTGCCCGACGTCCGGATGAGCATGTCCCTGCCCACGCGGGATCGGATCTCGTCGCACTCGTCGGCGGTCCGTTGGTCGTTCCACAACAAGGCCGGTCTGATCACCTCACCTGAGGAGTCGAGAAACACCGAGCCGTGCATCTGGCCGGTGAGACCGATTCCGGTGATCTCCGCAGGGTCGACGCCGGAGGTTTCCAGGACCGATCGGACAGAGGCAACGGTGGCGTCCCACCACAGACCCGGGTCCTGCTCAGACCACAACGGGTGCGGTATCTCGTAGTCGTAGGCGGAGCTTCCCACCGCCCTCACCGCACCCTCGCCGTCGACGAGCACCGCTTTGGTCGCGGTCGTGGAGACGTCGATTCCGACGACGTAACTCATCTGTTGGCCACTTCCCCCATTGTCACCCTCCCGCGATCCTCTCCAAGACTTCACGGACCGTCGCTTCGACCAGGGGCACCTTGTACCCCGTCTCGCGCAGTGGGTTGGCGGTTGTGGTGCACGACGTTGCCGCGGCAGCAATCGTCTGGGGATCGAGCGTCGACCCAAGGAGGATCTCCTCGGCAGCTTTCATCCTCATCGGGACGGTGGCCACTCCCCCGAGACCCAAGCCACAGGTGGTCACACGACCGGCCGCGTCGACCTGGGCCCGGCACACCGCCTCGACCAGTGGCCACTCGGCCTCGAAGCGGCTGATGGAGCGGAAGTAGGCGGCTCGCTCTCCGTCCAGGGGTGGCGGCAACGTGATAGAGGTGATGATCTCCCCATTCGGAAGCTGGTGATCACGCGTGGGATCGACGCCGTCTCCGAGAAGCTCGGAGACGGTCATCTCCCCCCCGCCGGCGAGCGTGACGCCGGCGTCGTAGGTGAGCAGGGCCATTGCGATCGAGGACGGGTGGGGATGAACACATTCGGAGACGTCGAAGACCACGCCGTACAGATGACGGCCGGTCCGCGCCGGGCACGTGCTGCCCCCGGACTTGAGACAGTCGGTGTGGGGGTGGCGGTAATACCAGCATCGGGTCCGCTGAACCAGGTTCCCGCCGATGGTCCCGATGGCGCGGACCTGTGGCGTGGCCAGAGACCGCGCCGTCTTGGCCAGCGCCGGGTAGCTGTGCTCGAGCTCCCTGGCCACGGTGGCGACGGTCGTGCCGGCTCCGATGGTGGTTCCCTCCGCCGTTGAATCGATGCCTGCGAATCCCTCGATCGCCGTCAGGTCGTAGATGTGTGGCGTTTGGCCTGTGGTCCGCAGACGTTCCTGAAGATCGGTCCCACCTGCCCGGTACACGCCGTCCAATACCTCCGGTCGGTCGTCGAAGCTGCCCAGGAAGGTGATGCCACTCACTGCATCGCCTCCACGACTCGATCCGGGCGGACCGGGAGGCTCGTGGGCCGCCATCCGGTTGCGTTGTAGATCGCATTCCCAATCGATGCGGCCGGGCTGATCGTCGAGACCTCACCGAGCCCGACGCCCCCTCCGGGAACATGCTCCCACCCCTCCTCATGGAAATGCATGTCTATCTCGGGCACGTCGCCCAGTTGAGGGATGCGGTAATCCTCCAGATTGGCGGTGAGGGTGAGACCGGTGTGGGGATCGAGGACCTGGTTCTCGTAGAGAGCCAACCCGATTCCCTGGATCACGCCACCCTCACACATGCGGCGGGCCAGTTCGGGAGCATGTGCCTTACCGAACGCGAGCCCGGCATGGACCTTGAGAACACGTGTCTTACCGGTGGCGACGTCGACCTCGACCTCGGTCACGTGTACGGCACCGATGAAGCCCCGTCCCGGATGTGAGCCTGCCAGATCGATGAACGGCACCGGCCCGAAGCCTCGATCTCCCCCTCGTTTGGCCGTGGCCGACTTGCCGTCGTGGTCGGCGGTGACCTCCCCACCGATCTGCGCTCGTAGCAAGGATGCCGCTTCGTGCGCCGCCGGCCAGAGAGAAACCGTCGCCCTGCTCCCCCCGGACGTAGGCCCATGTGTCGTCGAGGAATCCGACCGCCCCAACCGGACCTCCACCTGCTCGGGCCCGAGATCGAAGATTTCGGCAACGGCACGAGCGACCACCGTTCGGCCACCAGTCCCGATGTCCTGGCTGGCAGTCGAGGCCACGAGATGCCCGTCCTCGACCGCGACCACCACCTCGGTGGCCGTGTCGACCATGTATAGCCAATTGGCTGCGGCCACGCCGACGCCGCGACGGAAACGCCCGGTCTGTGTGCCGGTGGCCTGTCGCCCCTGCCAGGTTGGAGTCGCTGCAGCCCAGGCGTAGAGGGCCTGTCGCTTCTGATTGCCATCCCACATCTGACGCAGCGCAATCGGGTCACGTCCCAGCCGGTGCGCCATCTCGTCCACCGATTGCTCCAACGCCCAGGCAGCCGTGGGCCCGCCTGGCCCGCGAAACGGTGACCCCGGTGGTGCGTTCGTCACCACGTCGAAATCCCGCGCCAGACGCGGAGAGCGGCCATACATGAGTGATGCCAGCGCGGCAACCGAGGTCGCGATCCCCACACCCTGGTGATTCTCCGACTCGACGACCATCGCTTTGAGCCTGGCATCGTCGTCGGCCACCAACGAGACATGAAGACGGCCACCCGGCCGATTCCCGGTTGCAGTCAGTTCCTCGTGCCGGTCGAGAACGAGCCTCACCGGCCGACGAGTCGATCTGCTCAGCTCGACGGCAGCGATCGTCTCCACACCGAGCTCCAGCTTCGAGCCGAACCCACCACCGACGTAGTCGGCGATCACCTCGACGTCGTCGACATCCAGGTCGAAACGCTCCGCCACACTATGAGCAAGATGGTCGACGGCCTGGGTGCTGACCCACAACCGCAGACGGGCGGGATCGGACCAGTCCGCCACACAGCCATGAGGCTCAAAGCTCGTGTGCATCTGTGGGGCGGTGTGAAACGTCAGGTCCACGAAGCCAGCCGCCCCGGCGCGTCGGGCGCGCCTCACTCGTCGTTTGGCAACGGTGCCGAGGAAGGGAATCGGGGTCGGGCCTCGCACATTCCCGTTCCAAGGGACGGGCAAGATCACTCCGCCCTCCGCGGAGGACGGGGCCGACTTGCGAGCATCCCTGTCGGCATAGACGAGGGGGGCTCCGGGGCTCTTCGCCTCTTCGGGGTCGACGACGAATGGCATCGGTGTCAGCTCGACCGGTATCGAGGCTGCCAGACGTCGTGCGTCCTCCGGCGTCTCAGCGGCCACGGCCGCAATGGGCTGACCCGCCCAGCGCACCCGTCGATCCTCGCCGAGGAGGTCGACCGCGTGTGGGATCGAGCCCAGCCCGACACTGTGCACGCGCGCAGCGGCAATGTCCGCCCTCCGAATCGCCGCATGCATCATCCCTGGCAACCGGACGTCCGTGGTGTAGACGGCTCTGCCGGTCACCTTCTCGGGACCGTCGGCGCGATGAGCCATCCCACCCCCGTCGTCGTGATCGCCACGACAGGCCGCGGCAACGGCGGCATAGATGCCCTCGTAGGCGGCACACCGACAGAGATGACCCGCCAGGGCGTCGGCAATTGTGTGACGGTCGGGCTCGGACGGCCCGTTCTCGTCACGCCATCGCTCGTAGAAGACGACGGCGTCGACTATGAACCCAGGAGTGCAATAGCCGCACTGCAGCCCGTCATGCGCCAGGAAGGCCCGCTGGATCGGATGGAGCGCACCGTCGGAGCCGACACCCTCGATGGTGGTGACGTCCTTGTCCCTCAGGCTCGTGGCAGGGAGGAGGCAGCTCGCCGCGGGCACTCCATCGACCATGACCGTGCAGGCTCCACACACCCCGCCACCACACACGAGTTTGGTGCCGGTCAGCCCGAACCGGTCTCTGATGACATCTACGGCGGGCTCATGGCCAACAACGTCGGTTGTCTTCGACTCGCCGTTGAGAGTCGTACGCAGACTGAAAGCGCTCACAGAGCTTCAATCGTACGGGACGTGCCAAGGATCCTCGTTGCCACTCTGGCAGAGACATTCTTGCTCCCGGGCTGGAAGTCAGATCTCAGGACGCGATGGCCGATTCTCCCTCGAGAGGGTCTGAGGGCAAGTCGTGCAGCACATCATCCGGGGTGTCACCCGTGTACTCGATCATGGTCCACACCTCACGATGGGCCATCTCACCGCCGGGAGCGAGCTCGTCGACCGGGCTCAGAGACTCCAACTCCACAAAGCGGCGATCGCGATAGAACTCGACGGAAGCCCCGAGATGTGGGTATACCCGATGTTCGTCGTGTAGTGGGGCCCACTTCACGAACACCGCCCCGTCGGCGGCGTAGGCCAGCCATCCTGCCCGATTGGGTTGACCGATCTTCCACTTGGTGGATGCGTCGTCCGAGAAGACTCGGGTCTGCCCTGGCTCGTAGCTGACGCCCGGGTCCTTCAAATCCGTGTATGGCCACACGGTGACCGAGCGATCCGGCAGCACACCGTCGTCGTCGCCATCGTCGCCATGAGGGAGGATGGCCGTCCCCCCGGGTGTGAGTTGGGTGATCGCCCAGGGCGCTGTCCGGACCGGGCGAGGGCCCTCGTTTCGCAACACGTGGTCGACGATCGTCAGAGACACATGTTGCGTCATCGAGATCACCTTCACGATGCCATCCGCATCGGGAGGGCCGGTGACCGTGAGGCCGTCGTCACGCTGTTCGACGGCGACAGGCCTGTCGTCGGGCTGATAGGTGATCCGGGGGATCTCGGGGGCGCGCCAGAGCCGATGGCCGCCGATCATCCTGAACGGACCCATGGACGGATGGTCGATCGTCACGTTGGGCAGGTCGGCGAACAGGTCACGATGCTCGTCCAGGACATAGCCGACGATTCGAGGACCGGCGTCGAGCGTGATCGTCACCCGGGCCGGACCGAGGTCACGGGTGACGAGTTGTGGGTGGGGTGGTTTGGTTGGTGACGTCACTCAGGAGACCGGCCTAATAGTGCTTGAGGAGAGGTAGGGGTGAACACGCGGATGATACAGAGCAGGGCCCCTGCAGGTGGGCAGCTGACGGGTGGCCGAAAAGACCACCCGTCCGTCAATCGGATGTCATCCGATCGACGACATACTCGGCGATGGCGAGACTCGAGGTGGCACCCGGTGACGGTGCGTTGCGGACGCTGAACACTCCATCTTCTCCAAAGATCCTGAAGTCATCGACGAGCGACCCGTCGCGGTCCAAGGCCTGGGCCCGGACCCCGGCGCGGGCCCGGACCACGTCCTCGGCCCCGATCCCCGGGACGTAGCGGCTGGCCTTCCTCATGTAGGCCTTCTTGGACATCGACCCCCAGACCTCGTCGATTCCTGCCCGCCAATTGGCCCCCGCCATACGCCAGAAGCCGGGCCATGAGATGATGCTCGCGATATCGGTCAGGCTGATGTCCCACCGGCGATAGCCCTCTCGCTTGAGGGCCAACACCGCATTGGGGCCGATCTCCAGGTCTCCCGAGACCATGCTGGTGAAGTGGACGCCGAGGAACGGATACCGCGGATCGGGGACCGGGTAGACCAGACCCCGCACCAGGTCCTTCTTCGAATCGACGACCTTCATGTACTCGCCACGGAACGGGACGATCCTGGGAGCGGTCCGGCCGTCGACCGGCTCGGACACGCGGTCTGACTGCAAACCGGCGCAGATAACGAGACGCTCGACCTCATGGGGCCGCGCCGCCGTGGTGACCTCCACCGCCCCGACTCCACGGTCGATACCGGTCACCTCGCTCGAGAGCAGGATCTGCCCACCGGCCTCCTCGATGTCTCGGGCATATGACTCGGCGACAGCCACGAAATCGGTGATTGCCGTAGCAGGGGAATGGAGGGCGGCCAGACCGGCACCATGCGGCTCCACGTCGGTGATTCCGTCAGCCGGCACTCGTCGCAGACCAGGCACCTGGTTTTCCGTCGCGGTCCTCTCCAAACGGTCGAGTCGTGCCAACTCGGACTCGTCGACGGCGACCACGAGCTTTCCGCACTCGACGTAGGGAAGCCCTCTGTCCGCGCAGTGCTCCCGGAGCATCATCCGCCCCTTGGTGCACAGCCGAGCCTTCAGCGAGCCCGGTGCGTAGTAGATCCCGGCGTGGACCACTCCCGAGTTGTGCCCGGTCTGGTGAACGGCGAGCCGATCCTCCTTCTCGAAGACGACGACCTCGACACCCGGGAGACGAGTGGTCAACTCCCGCGCGACGGCGAGCCCGAGGATGCCACCACCCACCACACCAATGGGCAGGTTCTTCGTTGAGCGGCTCAACGCCTGGCCGGGTTCGTGCACTCGGGACGCGCCATGTGTGTCGAGTATGCCCGATGTCGCTTTTTGCCGAGCACCTCACATGGGTCCCCGGCAGTCGTCTCACCGCTTCCCGGACGTCAGCTGACCGGCTGCCGGACCCAGGGCCGGTTCGCTGAGACCTGCAAACCCATCGTCCGCAGCGACGGGTGTGGCTGCCCACAGTGTGAGAGCTCACGGGTCGGTGGTGGCCCGAGGCGGGCGGATGCCGCCTCCCGAAGCTCATGGCGAGAAAACGAGACTGCGAGCCCAACTCGATGCCTACCGTCCAACCTCGAGGATGAGCCCAGCACGAGTCGACGCCGAAGTCATCGCCACGGGTCTATCGGTGCCTGAAGGTCCCGTGGTGCTCGGCGACGGCCGTGTGGCCTTCGTCGAGCAGACGAGGGGTGCGGTCTCCATCTACGACGACGGAACGGTCGAGACCATCTACCAGGGTCCCGGTGCACTGAATGCCGTCACTCTGGGACCGGACGGGGCCCTATACGGTGCACAGAACGGAGGCGTCGTCGGGGCGTGGCGGGCCAAGGCCCGCGCCGAGCCCGGCATCGAGCGGATAGACCTAGCCGGTACACGATCCGTCGTCACGACCGTGATCGCAGGGGTCGGTCTCAGGGCACCGAACGACCTCGTCTTCGGTCCCGACGGTCGTCTCTACGTGACCGACCCCGCCGAGCCCTACGACCCGGATCGCAGAGCCGAGACCAATCGCATATTCGCCTGGGACGGCTCGTCAGGGGAGGTTCTCATCGAGCTGCCTCCCTCCTACACGAACGGCCTCGTCTTCGGTCTCGACGGGTCGCTGTTCTGGGCCGAGTCGTATCATCGAGCCGTCTGCATGCTCGACGGAGCATCCCGCGAGGTCGTGTGCCGGCTGCCGGACACACATCTCCCTGATGGCATGGCGTGCGCCGCTGACGGGACGTTGTATGTCGCCACCGTGACCTCGCATGGGATAACCGTGCTGTCGCCCGACGGCGAGATCGTCGACCACCTGTTCCTGGACGACTCGGCGCTGCCGACCAATTGCTGCTTCGACGGCACAACACTCTGGGTCACCGACTTCGGTGTTGGTTTCGAGACATCGGTCACCGGGCGACTTTGGCGTGTCGAGACTGGCTCGTGACCCGGGATCACCTCCACGGGGCCGGGTGACGACCGGAGTCACCAGGTCCTCGTCACGTAGAGCCGCAGCGCGCTTCGCACTGCGAGCTGGACCATTGCTGCCCTTGTCCTGGCAGTGCGGACCGGATGTGCGACAGGACGATGCAGTTCTCGAGTTGGAGCAACGGAGCTGGCACGGGGTCACTCACGCATCGCGCGCAGCATCGCCAGCCAAGCTAGCGAGGACGTGGCGGCAGCCGGCCGGCGCCACCGTACGCAGCTGGTCGCCCGCACCGCCTACGAGCTCGATCTCGTACCCCCTGAGGCGACAGGAGTCCCCGGTCGACCGCTGTAGATCGACCGGGGATCCTGTCTGCTGGCTCAGGGTGCCGGATACACCAGGTCAGCGGTCGCCGACTCGGCAGGCCAGATCAGCTCGATGGCGCCTCCGACCCTCTGCATTTGCGGATTTGGCACCTCCGCAGTCCCATCCTCACGGAAGGTGATCGGGCCGATGATCGTGGACAGGCCGTCGGTGGCCGCGATTGCGTCCCGAACGGCATCATGGTCGAGTGTCCCGGCGCGCTCGATGGCGTCGGCCAAGATCTCCACCAGCGCGTAGGCACTGCCGACCACCGGGTCGGCGGGGCGACCCACCTCGTCCAGATGACGGGCGTTCACCGCATCGGTGCCGGGAAGCCCGAGACCGGGATGCCAAGGAGTAGAAAGCACGACTCCTTCGCCCGCCTCGGCGAGGTCATTCCACGTCGGCACGTCGGCGGCGCGAATAACCAGGTTGAACGGCGGCTTCCATCCCAGCTCGCCCATCTGCTGATAGATGGCGAATCCATCGGGCGGGGTGGGCAGGCTGAGCAGGGCTTCGACGTCGGCGGCCTGCGCAGCCAGGATGATGTCGGTGTAGTCGGTCGTTCCAGGGGCATACGTCTCATGGAGAACCACTTCGTAGCCATGTGCCTCGGCCTCCTGCACCCACAGGGGTCCGAGCTCCTCACCCCAGTCGGTCGTCTCTTGGAAGATGCCTACGCGAAGTGGGCGCTCCCCCTCGGCGACGAGACCGTTCAGCATCTCGAAGACGGTCCTCGCCATGTCCGGCGACTTCGGGAAAGGCGAGAAGTAGTACTGGTACCCCTGCTCGTGCAGAGCCTGTGTGGAGGTCGCTGCACCGAGGTAAGGGATGCCGTTTCGCTCTGCGGTCGCCGAGCCCGCCGCATGGACTGGAGTGGCGAACCCGCCCAGATAGGCGACTATGCCCTCGCCGGCGAACTCGTCCATGATGCTCGTCGTCTGGTTGGGGTCGGAGGCGTCGTCGCGGACGTCCAACTCCAGGGGCAGCTCCACGCCGTACTCCTCCACGAAGACACCACCGGCCTCGTTGATGGCGTCGACGGCGTATACGTAGCCTCGCTCGATTTGGGCCCCGCCGCCGCCAAACGGCCCGGTGAGGGGGATGACCGCTCCGATCTTGATCGAGTCCGGAGCCTCCATCGCCTCCGCTGTCGTCGTGGTGGCTTCTGGTGTCTGCGCAGTGGTTGTGACCTCCTCGTCGGGTGGCTGAGTCGTGTCACCTCCCTCGCCGTCGCCACATGCAGCCAGCACCAAGGCCACAACCGTCATAACGGCCAGTAGTGGTCTTCTCATAGCAGTTCCTTTCCTCCTCGTGTGTTTGGCCTGTCGGCCGGGAATGGACTCCGTCTCGAAGCCCATCCCATGACTTGGTTCGCCGCTTCTGTCAGCCCGCCAGGGAACAGAAGAACGACGACGATGAACAGAACACCGAACAGCACGACCTGGAACTCGTCGATGCCGCTGGGGAGTGCGTCTCTACCTACGATGAAGAAGACGGAGCCGAGGATGGGGCCAACGACGGTCCCCACTCCCCCAATGAAGACCACCAGGATCGCCTCGAATGTCCAGACGACACTGAAGGGAAAGTTGGGGAAGTAGCTGGCGCTGAAGTAGGCGAAGGCCGACCCGGCGAGAGCCGCGAAGGCCGCACTCGTCACGAAAGCGACCATCTTGTGGGCGAAGGCGTTGACACCGCTCGCTCCGGCGGCCTCCTCGTCGTCACGGACCGCCATCATCCCCAGGCCCACCTTGCTGTTCTTCAGCCACAACGACACCAACACAACAGCCAGCAACACGCCGAGGGTCATGAAGTAGGGCCCTGTGAAGTCGAAGTCGCGGAGTGCGTCGGCGGGGAGGGATGTGATTCCGGGCCAGAGGTTGCCCGCCGTGATGAATACTGCAACTCCCAAGGCAAGCGTCCCCACCGCGAAGTAGATGTCACGAAGTCGCAACATCGGGATGCCGACGACCGAAGCGATCACTGCCGTCGCCGCAACCGACATGAGCACGGCCAGCGGCAGTGAGGTTCCGCCCAACCACAACTCCCGCGTGATCAAGGCGCCAAGCCCGAAGAACGCGGCATGCCCGAGACTGATCTGACCCGCAAAGCCCCCCAGGATGTTCCAGCTCAGGGCGAGAGCGGCCAGCATCATCGTCTGGATCGAAAGCGTCAGCACGTGCTGGCTGGTCGACCCGAGACCGATCGCAATGGCCAGGGTCAGGAACAGAAACCAGGCGATCACTTGTGTGCGCCTACGCATATGCCCTCCCGAAGAGGCCCTGGGGTCGGACACTAAGGACGATCAGGAACAACACCAGCGCCGCCACCTCCCGGTACTCACCACCCAGCCACACCGCAGCGAGGCTTTCGGTGAGCCCGAGGAACAGCCCGGCGGCGATGATGCCCCGCATGCTCCCCAGCCCGGCCAGGACCACAACGATCAGAGCCTTCAGGGTCCACCCGAGGCCGATGTTGGGGCTCACGCTGTAACCGAGTGTTATCAGAGAGCCGGCCACCCCGGCCAGAGCGGCCGAGATGGCGAACGCCAAGAGATATACGCGATTCACGTTCACTCCGGTGAGGGCGGCCCGAGTCCAGTCCTCGGATGTGGCGCGGACGGCGCGGCCGAACCTCGTGCGTCTGAGGAGCCACTCGAGGGCCAGAGCTGCCACCACGGCCACCACCAAACCGGTGAGACGAACCACCGGAACCCGGACCAGCCCGATGGTGATCGCCTCCGACGAGTATCCCGTCGAGATAGTGCGCTCGTCGGCGGTGAAGAAGCGGACTGCCAGGGCTTGCAGCACCAAGACGAGCCCGAAGGAGATGAGCAGTGAGTTCTTGATCCGGGTGTGGACCTCGGTTCGGGTGACGTATCTGAAGATGCCCAGATAGAGGATGGCTCCAAGTCCGAACATCACGATGAATACGAGGGGCAAGGAGACGAACGGGTCGAGCCCCCAGAAGGTGAACGCGAAGAAGGCGATGTACCCGCCCACCATGAGCAGCTCACCATGAGCCACGTCCAGCACCTTGAGGACTCCAAAGGCAAGGGCCAGACCGAGGGCGACCAACCCGTACATACCGCCCACCAGCAGCCCGGACACCACACTCTGCAGGATCAACTGCGTCATAGGCTCAGATACGCCTCCTGGACCCGCCGATCGGCAGACAAGACGGAGCCGGAGCCCTCAGCGACGATCGATCCCATGTCGAGGACATAGGCGTAGTCGGCCACCTGAAGCGCCATCTCGACGTGTTGTTCCACCATGAGGACCGAGACGCCCCGTCCCCGTATGCGCTCGATGACCTCGAAGATGTGCTCGACGACGATCGGGGCAAGACCCAGCGACGGCTCGTCGAGTATCAGCAGGTCGGGCCGGGCCATCAACGCCTTTCCGATGGCCAGCATCTGACGCTCTCCCCCGCTGAGGGTCCCAGCACGCTGAGTCATACGTTCGGCAAGTCGAGGGAACACCTCGAGAACCTCGGTCATCGACTGTCGCCGCAGTGGGCGTGCCCGCGAGGTATGGGCGCCGAGCTGGAGATTCTCCTCCACGGTCAGCGACGCAAACGCCGCCCTCTCCTCAGGGATGAGCACCACCCCGCGCTCCACCATCTGATGGGTGGGGACCCCGAGGAGGGATTCCCCGCCGAACGTCACGGAGCCGGCCACGACCGGGAGGAGGCCCAATAGGGCGAGGAGGGTCGTGGTCTTGCCGGCTCCGTTGGGCCCGAGGATGGTCACGATGGACTCCTCGGGAACCTCGAATGACACACCCCAGACGACCTGCAGATCGCCGTAGGCCACCTCGAGGCCGTCAACCCTGAGCATGACGGCTTCCCAGGTAGGCCTCGATGACCTCAGGATGCTCAACGATTTCCGAGACCGATCCTTCGGCCAACTTCTTGCCCGCATCGAGAACGATTACACGGTCACAGGCGCCCGTTATTGCCTTGATGACGTGCTCGACCATCACCACCGTGACGCCCCGGTCGCGAATCGCCTTCACCAGCTCGATGGCCTTGGGGATCTCCCGCGGGCTCAGGCCCGCCATGAACTCGTCGAGGAGCAGCAATCGGGGTCTGGTCGCGAGAGCACGCCCAACCTCCAGCCACTTCCTCTCGACGATGGTGAACGAGCCGGCCCTGGCCTCAGCCTTGTCGGTGAGACCCACCTCACCCAGAGCCTCCATCGCCTCTGCAGCAGCCCTGGCGGTTCTTCTGGAGCCGGACCCCCCATATAGACGTCCCACCAACACGTTGTCGGCCGCACTGAGTTGAGGGAATGGCCTGACCACCTGAAACGTCCTGGCGATCCCTCGGTGTGAGATGCGGTGCGGAGGGAGCCCCGTGATGTCCTCATCGTCGAGGACGACCGTCCCTGCGTCGCAGCGCAACGTGCCTGCAATGACGTTGAACGCCGTCGACTTGCCCGATCCGTTGGGCCCGATCATGCCCAGGATCTCACCTTTCTCGACGGTGAAGGACAGCCGGTCGAGAGCGCGGAGACCGCCGAACCTCTTATCGACGTCTACGAGCTGGAGCACGTCGTCACCTCGGAGACGACGAGGTTCACCGGACCGAAAACGTCACAAGCCCCGGGTATCCCAAAATGAGCGTCCTGGATGAGGCCTGTCACGTGTTCGACTCCGCTGTCGCTGAGACGGGTGAATATATCAGGTAGCTTGATAGTTTGGGTTCGGAATCCCGATCAATCAATTCGGGCCGCCGACTGTCATTCCACTTGGCTTGCCGTCAAGCGTGATGTCGCCGGCTCAATCTCGTTCCGGGAAGTCTCTCAGATTACGGATGGCCTGGCGCAAGATCTCGATCATCTCGGTGCGCTTGGCCGAGGAGACCCCGGCAAGCATCACCTCTTCCATCTCGTCAACGGCGACGTTGCATCGTTCCAGGAGCTCACGGCTCCGTTCGGTGAGATGGGTATGGCGGATCGACCGGTGCGACTCCGAGGGAGCCCTCTCGAGCAGCTCCCTTCTCTCCAAGGAACTGATCATCTCGTGCATGGCTTGCGGGGAGACCAGGGATCGGCGTGCCAATTCGGCGTTGGAGTACCCGTCGCGACGACTGATGAGACTCAGCGCCGTGTACTCGGCGACCGTCAACTCGAATGGTTGGAGCGCAACCACCAGACTCCGACGGATGATGCGGTCCATGACTCCGACCGCATAGCTGAACCGTGGCCCCTCGACATCCCGCACGCCCTGGGCGCCGTCTCCGACGTGCTCGGTCCCGGCCACTCGATCGTTCACGTCGCGAAGTGGTGTCTGAGGACGGCCCGTGCCACACATGCCGGCCGCTCCTCACCCTCGACATGAAGAACGCAGTCGACTTTCACTTGCACTCCTGCATTCACGTCGGCCACCTCGGACATGGTCGCGGTGAGTCGGACACGGGAGCCGGATGGCACGGCTGCCGGGAACCTCACCTTGTCGAGACCGTAGTTGATGGAGGAGGTGCGATTCTCGATTACCAGGACCTGTTCGAGCAGTGGGACGAGAAGTGACAGTGTCAGATAGCCATGTGCAATCGTCGTGCCGAACGGTCCCGCCGCGGCGCGTTCGGGATCGGTGTGTATCCATTGATGATCACCGGTCAGGTCAGCAAACCCGTCGATGCTCTCCTGTGTGACCTCGACCCATGGCGAACTTCCGATCTCCTCGCCGGCCAGGGCATGGAGCTCCTCGGCGCTCCGGACGACCACGCTCACTGGGTGCCCTCGGGCATTGGCACTCCATAGGGCTGGGCGTCGGCTCCCAGACGTTCGGCGAACTCGGCTGCCAGAGAGTCGACATCCCAGCCTCCATCCTTGAAGACGGTGTTGACTTCCTTTGGGTAGCTCCACAACGCCAAGCGGTCGCCTCCGAGCCCGATCGTCTGTCCGGTGATAGCCGCGCTGTCGTCGGAGGCAAGGAAGACAACGAGCGGAGCGACATCGTCTACGGAACCGATTGCCTGGTCGCGCCGGAGCCAGTCTGGCAGTGGAGTCCCATGCGTCTCCCAGGCCTCGATATGAGGCCCGAACGCGGGGATTGTCTTGGTCATATCTGTAGCCGCTGTGGGGACGATGCAGTTGACGGTGACATTTGACCGAGCCAGCTCCATCGCCCAGGTTCGCGCCATCGCGGTGATCCCTGCCTTGCAGGCCGCATAGTTGCCCTGCCCGAAGTTCCCGTATTGGCCCGCGGGTGAGCCGACCAGGATGAGGCGGCCACCGTGCCCGGCGTCGCGAAAGTGGATGGCGGCACTCCTGGCACAGGTGAACGTCCCCCGCAGGTGGACGTTCACTACTTCGTCGAACTCCTCGTCAGTCATCTTCCAGAGCACCCGATCACGGATCACGCCAGCATTGGTCACCATGACATCGAGCCTCCCGAACCGGCCCACCGCGGTCTGGACCAGCTGGTCCGCGGTCTCGGTTGTGCCGACAGGGCCGACATGGGGCTCGACCAGACCGCCAGAAGCTTCGATGGCTTCAGCAGTCCGCCTCGCCAGGTCACCATCGATGTCGTTGACCACGACTGCCGCTCCGGCAGCAGCCAGGGCACGGGCGTATGCGCGTCCTAGCCCACGCCCGGCGCCGGTTACGACTGCCACCTTGTCCGTCAGTCTCGTTGCGACCTCCGAGTCGGAAGGTGGGCGATGGTATCAAGCTACTTGATACCTTCCAATCGGAATCGAGTGTGTGCAGATGTGTGCGGATTCCACACCTATCTGCACACGCTCACCCACTGTGTCGGTGAGACAAGCGGGTGACGACAGTCTCGTCGGCTGGGCTACTCGTCCTCTGCCCCGTTGCCGTGAAGGGCCAGGTAGCCGGAGACGATTGTCTCCTTGGTCCGATCGAGATGGTGCAGCCACGCGTCGATGAAGGCATCCACATCTCCCCTCGAAGCAACGGTCAGCACACTGTCATGCTCCACGTTGGCTTCTTGGACGGAGCCGAAGACCAGGATGTACAAACGTTGATAGCGCTCCGATGTCTGCCACACGAGCCGCAGCAGCTTGGTTGACCACGGTGTGAGACCGGGTTCGAGAAAGCACCAGTGATACCGCCGATGAACGCCCCACCATTTGCTGTTGCCCTCCCGCGGAGGCGACCCCAACAGCTCGTCGTAGATCTTCCTCGCGTCATCGAGGAACTCACGCGAGTAGTGCGGAAAGGCACGGCGGAGGGCGTCGACTTCGAGAAGGCGTCGCAGCCGATACAGATCGTGGAGCTCATCGATGTCCACTCCCGAGGTGATCACACTCTGACCAGGACGCGGGATCACCAAGGACTCCGCCTCCAACTCGCGCAAAGCCTCCCGGATGGGGATGTGGCTGACACCGAGTCGCTCGACGAGGTCACGCACCACTATCGGTGCCCCGGGTTCGATGGCCCCGGACAGGATCTCCGACCGCAACTTCGTAGCCACCTGCTGAGACAGGCTGACTTGCTCGATCCGGTCGTCGTTGATGGACGCATTCATGGTGTGGCCCCCGATGCGAACCCTGGGCCAACCTTGGCCGGGCCACCCGCCGCTTGGAGGAGCCACGATTGTACGTCCGTCGCCATGACGTGCGGTGGCGGCGTCATTCGCCTCGAGGTGTCTTCCACGATTGGTACCGCCTCTCCAGCCCACCGAGCGATCCGATGACGATTGCTCCGAGAGCAGCCACCACGATCACCGCCGCGAGCATGTTCGCCGTGCGAAAGTACTGCGACTCCGTCTGGATGATCCCTCCCAGACCGGTGAGGTCGAGGAAGATCTCCGCGACGATGACACCGACCAGCGCCCGCCCCGCCCCGATCCGCAAGCCCGCCACGACGTATGGCACCGATGCGGGCATGATCACGTGACGGATGAGATCGCGCTCGGAGGCCCCCATCGATCGGGCGACCTCGACGAGATCGGGTCTGGCATTGCGCACTCCGATGGCGGTGTTGAGGATGATGGGGATCACGGTGCCTAGCCAGATCAGGAAGACACGACCCACATACCCAACTCCGAACCAGATGATCACGAGCGGCACGATCACGACGCGAGGTGTGGCGTAGATGGCGTCGATGTACGGGGCGAGTAGACGCGACAGAGTCGCCTGCCGTCCCAGAAGCACACCGACCGTCAGCCCAACGACCACCGAGAGGGCGAACCCGACGATCAGGGCGTTCATCGTCACGAGGAAGGCCCGCGGAAGCCGGCCGTCGACGGTCAGCTCGACGAAGGCTTTCGCCACTCGAGAGGGCGGAGAGAAGAGAATCGGGTTGACGGCGCGGCCGAACAGCTCCCACGCGGTGAGAAACACCACCGCAGCCACCGTGGGCAGAAACCACGGGCGCGCCATCAGACCACGCCACCGCGCCGTACGAGGCCTGTCCGGCCGGCCCTTCAACTCGACGGCCCCGGCTTCACTAGCCGGCCCTGTCTGACTCAATGCTCGGTCCTCCGCTTCGCGACCCTCGCACCCGGGGCTTGAAGCCCCGGGTGCGAGACTTCTGGCTATGAGCTACTGACCACAGCCCATCGCGGCCGCCTCTTCCAGATAACTGGTGTCGACAACCGTTTCAACATCGATCGGCTGGGATATGTCACCCGTTTCCACCATGGCCTCCATGAGACCTTCCATGCCTCGCGTGGTGAGCACCTCCGCCGGGTCCGTCGGGTACATGCCGACATCGATCGCGAAGTCGTACAACTCCCCGATCGCGTCTGCATCGGCACCGTCGATCAGGTCGAGGCCGTAGTCGATGAACCTCTGACGGTCCTCCTGGGCCCACTTGTTCGCCTCCAGGTTGGCGCAGGCCACGCCAAGGGCTGCGTTCGGGTTCTCTGCCCAGAACTCAGACAGGCCGAAGTAGACCGAGGACGGGTAGTCGGGCACAGTCTCCGCCAACCGAACCACGATCTGGGCCTCATCGGTCTGCGAAGCCAGCTGGAACCAGTCGTCCACTCCGATGGTGGCCACATCGACGTTCCCAGAGAGCAGCGCTGCCGCCCGGTCGGGGCTTCCGCCCACCTGCACGAAGCTCACCCCGGTTTCAGGGTCGATGCCCGCGTCCTCGAGAACAAACCGGGTGAGGAGGGCGTCGAACCCAGCCGGTCCCGACATACCGATCGTGGCACCTTCGAGATCAGCCACCGTGGTGATGTCTCCTGTCGCGACCAGCACATACTCCTGCTTGGCCACAAGACTGCCGATGCCGACCGGTGTCGCGCCCTCAGCAGCACCGAGGATCAGCTCATCCGCACCGTGTGGTGCAAGGTTGGTCTGTCCCGCGACCAGAGCCTGAACGCCCGGGACGTTGGTGAGGGTCACCGGCTCAACTGATGCACCCCACTCCTGAAGAAGGTCGAATGCATAGAACTGTGGGATGAGCAGCGCCGATGGCTGTGACGTGCTCGCTATGTACTCGACCCCGGACAAGTCGACCATGGCGCTCCCGCCTTCGTCGCCTCCTCCGGTCGTGGTCGTATCATCGGCTGGGGCAGCCGTCGTTGTGGTCGACCCGGCGCCGCCGTCACAGGCCACACTCGCCAGGGCCAGCACGGCTATCACCGCCAACCATCGACTCCTCGTAGCTATGTTCACTCGTCGCACCATCCTTGGTTCCTCCTCTTTCCGTGTGCCCGGGGCTTTTCCTGGTCTCAGCGGCTTGGTCTTCTCGCTGATGACACCGGGCTCCTATGCAGCCGCTGAGACCCTCCAGTAACGAACTCGCTTCTCGATGTATCCGAACAAGACGGTGAGACCGATTCCGAGGAGCGGCAGTGGCAGGATGGCCGCCATCAGGAAGTCGGTTCGGAACACTGCTCCGTAGGACGAGATCAGCGCGCCGATGCCACTGAGACGCAGGTACACCTCGGCGATGGCCATCCCCACGACCCCTCGACCTATACCGAGACGGATGCCGGCCATGATGAACGGGACCGCCGCGGGCACGACGACACGACGCAGCATGCCGATCTCGGTTGAGACTCCGAAGGCCGTGGCTACCTCGATGAGATCGGTAGGTGCGTCACGGACCCCGGTGTACGTGTTGATCAGTATCGGGAAGAAGGCGGCCAGAAACACGACGATCACCCGGCCCAGCAGCCCAAACCCGAACCAAACGAGCACCAACGGCACCAGCGCCACCACCGGAAGCGCATAGAGACCGTTGAAGTACGGGCTGAAAGTCCGATCCATCAGCTCGTATCGCCCGATGACGATCCCAAAGAACACACCCAGAGCGACGGCGCTGGTGAAGCCGATCGCCAGGAGCTGCAGACTCTCCAACAAGGCCGGGAGCAGCGAGCCGTCGACGATGATCGATACCAGTGCGGCGACCACAGCCGTGGGCCCCGGGAGCAGGACGGGCTCGTCGACGATGCGGGCGTACACCTCCCAGACGGCGAACAAGGCCGCCGCAAACAGGAGATGGCGGAGCCAGAACTGGTCGGCGATGAAGCGACGCACCGGATCAGGCATCGGAAGGCAACTCCTTCTCGTGCTCCAGGTCCTCGCGGAGCATCTGCCAGATCTCCTGGCGAACCGCGGTGAAGTTCTTCTCTGCCCTCACGTCATAGTCCCATCGGGGGCGAGGGAGCTCGACATCGATGGATGTCCGGATCCGCCCCGGCCCCCGGGTGAGAACGACCACACGGTCGGCTAGGGCAACCGCTTCGTCGAGATCATGAGTCACGAACATCACGGTCTTCCCCGAGTCGGACCACAACCTGAGCAGCTCTTCCTGCATCAGCTCACGGGTCTGTGCGTCGATGGCACCGAAGGGCTCGTCCATCAGGAGGATCTCAGGATCTGTGACCAGCGCCCGAGCCAAACCGACCCTCTGCTGCATGCCCCCCGAGAGTTGGTGTGGCATGGCGTCCTCGAATCCGGCGAGCCCCACTTTGCCGATGAACTCGCGTGCCAGGTCGTCCGCCTGTGTCTGATTCATCCGACGAACGACGAGGGGCATCTTCACGTTGTCCAGGACGTTCTTCCACGGGAACAGCCCGAAGCTCTGAAAGACCATGGCTCGCTCCCGACCCGGTCCGTCGATGAGCTCGCCATCGATACGGACCTCTCCCTTGTCGAAAGCGATGAGCCCGGCGACGATTCTCAGAAGAGTGGTCTTGCCCGAGCCACTCGGCCCGATGACCGACACGAACTCACCCTCCGCGATCTCCAAGTCGACGCCGTCGAGGGCCAGCAGCTCATGATGCTCGCCCTTCTTCTCCCAGCGAAACCTCTTCGCGACACCGCGCACGTCGACCTTCGTGCGCTTCGAGGTCGGCTTCTCCTCGCTGGCACCCTGACGATCAGACACTTCCGGCCTCGGTCTCCACTCCTGACATGACGTCAGCGAGAGTGTGGGGCCCGGCACCGAAACGCCGCTTCTCCGGCGCACTGATAACACTCACTGGGTGGATGTTATAGCATATAACAGTGTCTAGTGTGTGGCCGACCCACCGCAGCACCCGGCCAACCGCACCAGATTCAGCGAGCACAAATGGGAGAACGACATTGAGACTGGTTACCTTCGAAGACGACTCAGGCGTTCGATTCGGTGTCCTCGAGGAAGACCTGGTCCGGGACGTGGTGACCGAGGACTCAGATCTGCCGGCTGCCTTGCTCGACGTCGTCCGCGGTGGTGAGGCGGCGCTGGAACGCATCGAAGCAGCGCTGCCCGAGTCTCCTCCCTTGCCAGTCTCGACAGTGAGTCTTCTCGCCCCGATCCCCGAGCTCCCCGGAAACGTGATCGCCATCGGCCGGAACTACAGGGATCATGCCCAGGAGTTCGCGAGGTCGGGCTTCGACTCGTCGGGGAACACCGATGTGCCTTCGCACCCGGTGATCTTCACCAAGGCGCGGTCATCCGTGACGGGCCCGGGCTCACCCGTCCAAACCTCGAACGATCCCACCCACACCACCGATTATGAGGGCGAGTTCTGCGTTGTGATCGGAAAGGAAACCAGGTCGGTGCCGGCTTCCAACGTTTTCGATCACATCTTCGGCTACACGATCATCAACGATGTCACTGCCCGCGAGCTTCAGTCGCGCCACATTCAGTGGTTCGTCGGCAAGAGCCCCGATACGTTCTGCCCGATGGGCCCCTGCATCGTCACCGCCGACGAGATGCCCGATCTCTCCGCGATCGAGCTGAGGACGGTTGTGAACGGAGAGACTCGTCAGGCATTCTCGTTGTCCGACATGATCTTCGACATCCCGACCCTGGTGGCCACACTGTCCGAGGTGATGACGCTGAGACCTGGAGACTTGATCGCCACCGGCACCGGGCTGGGGGTCGGCATCGGATTCGACCCACCCCGGTTCCTCGAGCCGGGCGATGTCGTCGAGATCACCGTCGACGGCATCGGCACACTGTCGAACCCGGTGGAGTAGGCGGTCGTGACAACGAGCGACTGGGAGCGATGGGCGGACCGCTGGTCTCTCGCGCCTGATACGACCACCACGAGGCTGACCGTTGACGTGCATACACATTTGAAAGTGCCAGAGGCGGCGAAGCTGGCGGAAACCCAGTACTCCCCCGCGCTCGATCCGCGGACCCTCTACTCGTCGGAGGAGACCAACGCTCTCAATCGCGCCTATCACGCGAGTGTCCACGATCGCTTCACCGATCCCGAAACCAGGATTCGCGACATGGACGCAATGGGTGTCGACGTACAGGCCGTTGCGTTGGCCCCGCCCGAGTATTTCTACTGGTTGGACGAACGCACTGCCCTCGCGGTCGCGCGACTGCAGAACGACGGAATCGCAACGATCGCCCAGTCGAGACCCGATCGGTTTCGAGCGATCGGGACACTCCCTCTCGCGCACCCGAGGACGGCCGTCGCCGAGGCTGAGCGACTACACGATGAGCTCGATATTCACGGTGTGGAGATCGGCACCGACGTCGTCGGTGCCGATCTCGACGACCCGATGTTCGATCCCATCTGGGAGGCGCTCGCCGACCTCGGGATCGTGGTGATCCTCCACCCTGCCGGATTCACTGAGGGCCGTCGGCTGACCGACTACTACCTGGTCAACGTGATCGGCTTGCCGCTTTCCTCGACGCTTGCGGTCACCCGTCTCATCCTGGGCGGAGTGTTCGAGAGGCACCCCGGGCTACGAATGCTCGTGGTCCACGGAGGGGGCTACCTGCCGTTCTACAGCGCACGCACCGACCATGCATTCCGCCACCGACCGGAGATGCGAGAACACATCGACAGGCTGCCGTCCGAGTACCTCGCCAATCTCTGGTTCGACTCCACCGTCTTCTCTCCCGACCTCTTGAAGACGCTGGTCCGGATCTATGGGGCGGACAAGGTGCTGATGGGGACCGACTACCCCTTCGACATGGGGCAGGGGAATCCGATCGATTTCATCGCGTCGGCAGGGCTCACCGAAGCAGAGGTGGCAATGATCCTGAGCGAGAACGCCAATCGCCTGTTCGGATTCGGTCTCGAGCAGTGAACCTGATGCGCATCAGCATCGCGACATCCCGGCCGCGGTGGGTTGGAAGTGACAGCCAACCGGATGACCCCGCCTCCAACCCGCCACTCGATTGGCTACTTCTCGACCGGTGCTCCCACCAGAGACCCGTACTCGGTCCAGGAGCCGTCGTAGTCGGCGACGTTGCCGTACGCCAGAAGCTCGTGGAGGACGAACCAGGTGTGGGACGACCGCTCCCCGATGCGGCAGTAGGCAACCACGTCGCGGTCACCCGTTATCCCGCCCCTGATAGAGCGCCGACAGGTCCTCGACTGACCTGAACGTCCCGTCTTCGTTGGCGGCCTTCGACCACGGGATGTTGGCTGCGCCCGGGATGTGCCACCGACGTATGGCTGCTCTTGTGGCAGAAAGTCGGGAGCCAGCTTCTCATCCGAGAACTCCTCCGGCGAGCGAACGTCGACCAGGGACGATCAGTTGGATCGGGCTCGTTCCAGGACATCGTCACGCAGAACCCGGGACGATGAGGTGGCCACTTTCCACAGTGGCCACCTCGTCCCTCGATTTCAGGCTCCAGTCTCCACGGGAACTCCAACCAAGCTCCCGTACTCGGTCCACGACCCGTCATAGTTCGTCGCATTGTCGAACCGAGGAGCTCGCTGAGCACGAACCACGTGCGCGAAGACCTCTCTCCGATCCGGCAGTAAGCGATGACCTTGTCGTCGCCGGTTATGCCCTTCGCCCCGTAGAGGGCTCGAAGCTCGTCGGTCGACTTGAAGGTCCCGTCCTCGTTTGCCGCCTGCGACCACGGGATGTTGGCAGCACCGGGAACGTGCCCGGCGACGCGGATCATCGAGCACCCCCTCCGAATGGCATGTCGATCCGCAGCTGTGTCCCGCCCGTCTCCCCGGGCCTGCTCTCCAGCGCCGTCTCAGAGCCTGATCAGACCTCCAGCACCCAGCTGCGGACCAACGCCTCGATCAGACCCTCAGCGTGCAACTCGACCGCCACTCTCATTGGCATGGGTCAATCAGGTCTCAGGTCCATCGGTGTCCCGATCCATACCGGCGAGCTGAGCCCGACGAATCAGCGACCTGGACCTTCGAAGCGTGGCCTCGTCGACCATACGACCCTCATCGTCGGCATGGCTACCTCTTCCTCGTGCCAGCTTCTCCTCATGTGCAGCGAGGGCTGCCTCCGCTGCCTTCACGGCCTGAGGCGTCGGCGTGAACACCTGGTTGATGGGCGCCACCTGCGCCGGATGGATCGCAGCGCGTCCGGTGTATCCAAGGGATGCCCAGTGACGGGTTTCCGCCTCGAAGGACGACATCTCGGAGAAATCGGGGTCGACTCCCGCGACTGGGCCTTCGATGCCTGCAGCCGCCGATGCCACCGTGAGAGCGACCCGGATCGGGTCCCAAGCGGAGCTGTTCGGGGGCAGCGACAACTCTGCACCGAGATCGATGTCTCCCAGCATCAACCTGGAGACGGAAGGGATCTCGGCGATCCGATCGACCTCCCTCAACGCCGAGGCCGTCTCGATGAGGACCACCACCCGCGCGGTCGGGGAGATCTCGTGAAGTCGGGCTCGCACAATCTCGACATCCCGAGTGGAGGTCACTTTCGGAAGCACCAACCCTTCCAGAATGAACGGCCCGATCTCTCTGAGATCCTGATCGAGCGTTTCCAATCCGGAGACACGGACCCACACCTCGCCGGGTGGGTCGTGTGATCTCTCCAGCCAGGCCGCCACCCGGGCCCGGGCCACGGATTTGCGACTGGGGGCGACTGAGTCCTCGAGATCGACGATCAAGCCGTCAGCCCCTCGGGTTGACGCCCTGTCCAGCATCTCTGCACGGTCGCCGGGAACGAACAGCAAGGATCGCGCACCGATCATGGTCAAGATAGGTCGCTCAACACTTCAGATACACCCGGTCGACGGTGAGATCACCCTCACCCGAGATTGGAGTGCCGGATGTATTCGTCAAACTCGACCGACTCATGAACCGCGGAGGCCTGGTGGGTCAGGAACTCGTACGTGGCGATTCGCTTCGCCGACACGGGAATGGCGTTGTAGGCCGCATACACGCCTGAAGGCGGGCATGTCGTGTCCATGAGACCGACAGAGACAAGTGTCCTCGCCGAGATACGACTGGCCAGGTGGCCATTGTCGAAATAGTCGAGAACGGCCAGAACCTCGTCAACGCTCGAGATGTGGTTCCCGAGATAGCCCGCCAGCTCCAAATAAGGGCCGTCGGTGGCCACGAGGCTCGAGCGGTGGAAGTCACAGAGGAATGGGAGGGCCGCGTGACAGATCTTGACCAGATCCGGGGCGAGCGCAGCCGATGCCAGCGCCAGCCCACCACCCTGGCTGGCCCCTGCGACGCCGAGGCGGGTCTCGTCGATAGACGGATGCGCGGCCACCGCGTGAAGAGCGCACACCGCGTCGATGTACACCCGCTTGTAGTAGTAGGTGTCGGGCGATCTGAGCCCCCTGGTCAGAAAGCCGGGATACTCGGCTCCCGTCGACATCGGGCTCGGGTCCGGGGTGTCTCCGAGCCCTCCCCATGCTCCCTGAGACCTGTTGTCGGTGGCGAATACCGCAACGCCTGCCGAGGGATACAGCACGTGCTGCGAATAGGTGCCGCGACCTCCTCCGTAGTAGGCGAATTGGACTCGACATGGCACGGTTGACGTAGTGCCGGGGACCAAGAGCCATCCCTTTATCGGGTCGCCGTTGAACCCGGAGAATCTCACGTCGTACACGTCGATCCCCCGCAATGGCGTATCGACGCTGGTGAACTGAGGAGCCCAGGATGCCGATTCGGCATCACTCAAGGCCTGACGCCAGAAGTCGTCGAGATCAGCCGGCTCGGCTCGATCGATCCGATAGGACTCGAGGTCAGCCCTATCTAGGTCGTAGACAGGCATCAGCCGAGACGGTACCGATCGACAACATCCTCTCGAATCTCGACACCCAAGCCATCACCCTCGAGGGGATACATCCAGCCGTCCACGTGCGATATTGGCTCCACGACGAGCTCATCCTGCATCGGATTGCTGAGTGGCTTCACCTCGAAGACGTAGCTACTCGGCGTCGAAAAGGACAGCGCCAGACTTGCCGCCGTGCATATCGCGGACGACCACGCATGTGCATTGCACCGCCGCTGATAGGCCTCGCATCGATCGGCAACGAGCCTGAATCCGGTTATCCCTTCGGCGCGAGCCGGGTCTATACCGACGACGTCGACGGTGTCCGTGGCGAGCACCCGCTCATACCCGGCGACGTTCCACTCCTTCTCGCCGTACGCGATCTGTGTGCTGGTCTGCTGGCGGAGTGTGCGATAGCCGGGCGGGTCCCAGGCACCGAGCGGCTCCTCGATCCACTCGAGCCCATGATCCTCGAATGCGCGAACACGCTTGACTGCGTCCG
>JASFVB010000016.1:0-24201 GCA_050050035.1 Acidimicrobiia bacterium
AGAGGTGGACGAGCCCGGGGTCGGAGAGTCGGGTCTCGCCTCGTCCGATGACGCCTTCGCACACAAGTGGATGGGCAGACTCCGTCTCGAGGCCGGCGATCTGTCCCGCTGGGCCACTCTCTCTCCAGGAGAGCGAAAGCGGTGGCAGCTCGCGGCGGCTCTGGCGCGAGCACCGGACATCCTCCTCTTGGACGAGCCGACCAACCATCTCGACTCCGAGGCTCGCCGTGTGGTCGTCGACACGCTGGCCCGTTTCCACGGTGTGGGGCTCGTCATCTCCCACGACCGGTCGTTCCTCGATGCGCTGACAGTTCGAACCCTTCGAGTGCTGAGAGGAAAGACCCAGCTGACGTCTGGCCCCTATTCGGTGGCTCGCAAGGAGTGGGAGGCCGAGGAGAGTCTGGCCACCGAGCTCTACGAGGAGGCCAAGCGGAGGGAGAAGGCCCTCCGGCGACGACTAGCCGACGAGCGACGTGACGCGGAGAAGCGCAAGGCCCGGTTCGGTCGGACGATGCGTGAGGCTGACCCCTCCGATCACGATGCGACCTCACTGGCGGCCAAGTCGCGTCACGCCGGCGGTGAGGCATCCGGGTCACAGAGACGATCGGCAACGAGATCTGAGCTGGAGCAGACGGCCAGGGCCGTCGCAGAGCTGGGACGATCCCGCTCGATCGGTGGGGAGATCTTCTTCGACTATGAGCCCGCGCCCAAGTCGCTGCTGGTCGGCTATCGAGGCGTCCTCCGTCACGGCGAACACGTGGTCACCGGGGAAGTCGACGTTGCGATCGAGCGTAAGGATCGCATCAGGCTCACCGGCCTGAATGGCGCCGGCAAGAGCACTCTCCTCCGCACCATCGCCGATGCCTGGTCGCTTCCCGGGGAGCGGCTCCTATACCTTCCCCAGGAGCTCAGCCGCGACGATGGCACCGCACTCCTCCGAAACCTCGATGACCTCTCCGAGGAGCGACGGGGCCGCGTGTTGGCGGTGGTTGCCCTGTTGGGAGTCGAGCCGCGGGAGCTGATCGTCTCGCGACGCCCATCTCCCGGCGAGGCCAGGAAGCTCGCCCTCGCACTCGGCCTGGGCAGGAACAGCTGGTGTCTGCTCCTCGACGAGCCGACCAACCATCTCGACGTCGATGCGGTCGAGCGCGTCGAACGGGCCCTCGATGCATACCCGGGCGCGCTGGTCGTGGTCACCCACGACGACAGCTTCGCCTCGGCCACCACCACGACACACTGGCACTTGGAAAACGGAAAGCTCTCTACCGCCTAGTACCAGTACCAAGTACCAAGTACGCCGAGCGCAGCGAGGCCGTCGGGGTTACTCTGCCCGCACCGTGTGATAGAGAGGTTGCGTGACCCAAGCCCCGACACAGACGAAGACGGTCCTCGAGGTCAAGGATCTGAGGACCCAGTTCGACACCCAGGACGGGATGGTCCACGCAGTCAACGGTGTGAGTTTCGAACTGCGCGAAGGTGAGTTCCTCGGCGTCGTCGGCGAGTCCGGGTCGGGCAAGAGCGTCACCATGATGTCGCTACTGCGCCTCATACCCATGCCACCGGGTGAGATCGTGTCCGGTGAGGCGAACTTCGACGGGCAGGACCTGCTGAGGATGGAGCTCGACACCCTCAGGGACGTGCGTGGCGGGCGTATCGGATTCATCTTCCAAGACCCAATGACCTCATTGAACCCAGTGCTCACAGTGGGCTATCAGATCATCGAATCCCTCCAACTCCACACCAGCATCCCGGAGAATGGGCGTCGACCCCGAGCCAAGGAGTTGCTCGACCTGGTGGGAATCCCCGATTCCGAGGCCCGGCTCAAGAACTACCCACACGAGCTCTCGGGCGGCATGAGGCAACGGGTGATGATCGCCATGGCACTCGCCTGTGACCCGGAGATCCTCATAGCGGACGAGCCGACCACCGCTCTCGACGTGACCATCCAGGCGCAGATCATCGAGATCATCCGCGACCTGCGCGAGAAGCTCGGCACGGCTGTCATCTGGATCACCCACGACCTGGGCGTGATAGCCGGTTTGGCAGACCGGGTCCTCGTCATGTACGGCGGCCAGATCGTGGAGGAAGCCCTGGTCGACGAGCTCTACGGAGACCCCAAGCATCCTTACACCGAGGGGCTGCTCGGCTCGTTGCCCCGGCTCGACCAGAAGGGTCAGGAGCTCATCAACATCAAGGGTCAGCCGCCCAACCTCTACGAGCTGCCGATGAGCTGCCCGTTCGCACCTCGATGCCCATACGCGTACGAGAAGTGCCGTGAGGAGAATCCACCATTGATGGAGATCGGTGGGGGTCGCAAGGCGGCCTGCTGGTGGGACATCGAGAACGGGAGACCGCGCTATGGCAACTGAGATGGAGGCACGGCCCGAGTCCGGCGAGGTCCTCGTCAGCGTGAAGGACCTAAAGAAACACTTCCCCATCATGAAAGGTGTGTTCCGGCGGCAGGTCGGTGCCGTGAGGGCCGTCGACGGTGTCAGCTTCGACATATACCGTGGCGAGACCCTCGGGTTGGTGGGTGAGTCAGGCTCGGGCAAGTCCACCGCCGGAAGAGTCATCCTCCAACTCGACGATGCCACCGAGGGGAACATCACGTTCGAAGGGGTCGAGCTCACCGTGACCACCGGGAACGCACTGCGGAGACTGCGTCCCCGAATGCAGATGATCTTCCAAGATCCGCACGCGTCCCTGAACCCGCGGATGACGGTGGCATCGATCATCGGTGAGCCGCTCACCGAGCACAACAAGGCCAAGGGTGAGGACAGGAAGAAACGCATCGAGGAGCTGTTGAGCCTCGTCGGTCTCGAGCCCAAACACGCCAACCGTTACCCACACGAGTTCTCGGGAGGACAGCGTCAGCGCATCGGCATAGCTCGCGCCATCGCCCTCAACCCGGACTTCATCGTCGCCGACGAGCCGATCGCTGCGCTGGACGTGTCCATTCAGGCACAGGTGGTCAACCTCCTCGAAGACCTCCAAGACGTGCTCGGGCTCACCTATCTCTTCATCAGCCACGACCTCTCGATGGTTCGTCACATCGCCGACCGTGTAGCGGTCATGTACCTGGGCAAGATCATGGAGTTGGGCACTGTCGACCAGCTGTACTCGACCCCGAAGCACCCGTACACCAAGGCGCTGCTCTCGGCCGTGCCGGTGCCGGATCCGAAGGTCGAGGCTGAGCGTCGACGTGTCATCCTCGAAGGGGACATTCCCAGCCCCGCCAACCCCCCGCCCGGATGCCCGTTCAACACCCGTTGCCCCGAGGCGCAGGACCTGTGCTCGGAGAAAGTGCCGGAATGGCGCGAGCTCGACACCGGCCGGTGGGTGGCCTGTCACTTCGCCGAGTAAACCCCCTGCTCAGCGCAATAGAGCGATGGTGGACGCACGTAGGGACCGTGAACTGGCGGTTACCCGAAGGTGGCCATTTACCCCGCTTTCGGGTACCACTTCTCCCAGACGGTGTTAGCGTTCCCGCCGATGCCGGACGATCGCTCCGGCATATGGAGGAAGAACTCTATGAAAAGAACCAAATGGCTGGCGTTGTTTGGCGTGCTTGCACTCGTGCTCGCCGCCTGCAGCCCCAGCGAGCCAGCGGATACCACCGACGGGTCGAGCGACACGACGGCGGCTCCGGGAACCACCGCCGCACCTGGGACGACCGAGGCGCCTTCGGGCGGTGAGGCCGGTTCCGGCGGCGAGCTGCTGATCCTTCAGTGGCAGGCGCCCTCACAGGCCAACGGCCTGCTCTCATCGGGCACCAAGGACTTCCTGGCGTCCTCGCTCGTACTGGAGCCCTTGGCTGAGATAGCCCCCGACGGCACGATCGTTGCCACCGGGCTTGCTGCCGAGGTACCCACCGTCGAGAACGGTGGAATCGCCGAGGACTTCAGCTCGATCACGTACAACCTGAGAGAAGGCGTCCTGTGGTCGGACGGAACACCGTTCACCGCAGACGACGTGCTGTTCACGTGGGAGTACTGCATCGATGAGCTCACCGGATGCGCTGCCGATCTGACGAAGATCGAGAGCGTCGACGTAGTTGACGACCTCACGGTCACACTCAACTTCACCGAGCCGCAGGCGTATCCCTACGGTGCCGGGTTCGTCGGATACGGCTCTGTCGTCATCCAGCGCGCCCAGTTCGAGGACTGCGTTGGTGAGCAGGCCAGTGCCTGCACCGAGCAGAACTTCGCACCGGTCGGCACCGGTCCCTACATGGTGACCGAGCTGCGTCCTGAGGACACGGTGGCCTACGAGTTCAACCCGAACTACCGCGGTGTTGCGGATGGCAAGCCGTTCTTCTCGACAGTCACCATCAAGGGTGGTGGCGACGCCGAGGCATCGGCCCGTTCAGTGTTGGAGATCGGTGAGGCCGACTACGCCTGGAACCTCCAGGTTGCGCCGGAGATCCTCCTCCCCATGGAGGCTGCCGGAAACGGGACGATCATCACGTCCTTCACGGCCAACGTCGAGCACATCAACCTGAACCAGACCGACCCCGACGGCACCCCGCCATCGGAGTTCCCGTCGGAGCACCCCGTGCTTCACCAGAACGGTGATCTGGCCAGGGCATTGTCGCTTGCCATCGACCGTGAGGCCCTCGTAACCGTTGGTTACGGCCCGACCGGTGCACCCACCTGCACCATCTGGCCAGTGGGCGATCAGGCGACGACCAATCTCGACTGGTGTCTGACACGTGACGTGGCGCAGGCCAACCAGATCCTCGACGATCTGGGTTACGTCGACACCGACGGCGATGGTGTGCGTGAGACCGACGATGGCATCCCGCTCGAGTTCGACTACGTCACCTCGACGAATGCCGTCCGTCAGTCCAACCAGGACATCATCAAGGCCAACTGGGAAGAGATCGGCGTTGTTGCCAACATGAGCAACCAGGACGCCAGCCTCTTCTTCGACGGCACGAGCGCCTCGGACTTCTCCATCTGGAAGTTCTTCACGGACATCCAGATGTACACCAACGGCTCGGTTCTCCCCGATGCTGCTGGGTACATGCACGGTTACCACACCGATGAGGTCACGACGGCTGCTCTCGGATGGCCGGCGAACAACAACATTGTTCGCTTCTCCGATGAGGAGTACGACCAGATCGCGGACCAGGCGTTGACCCTGGCGCCCACCGACCCGGCGTACACCGACCTGGTGAAGCAGATGCAGGAGATCGTGGTCAACAAGGGTGCGATCATCCCGCTCATTCACCGAGGGAACGTCTCGGGTATCAGCAACACGATCGCCGGATTCGGCGAGCCGAACGGCTGGGACTCCGAGTACTGGAACATCGAAGAATGGACACGCACGGGCTAGAGCTCGCGCGTACACCGACTATGAGAAAGGGTCTCTCAGGGCTACCTGAGAGACCCTTTCCGCTATTCTGAGACTTTGTTTCGAGGAGAGATCTGAGCAGTGGGCACCTACATCATCAGGCGCACGCTCTTCGCCATCCCCACCCTGATCATCATCAGCTTGATCATCTTCGCCATCCTCGACCTGGCCCCCGGCGACCCGACGTCCAACCTCCCGCTGACCCTTCCCGCAGAGTTAAAGGAGCAGATCCGCGAGGCACTCGGCGTCAACGACCCCTTCTTCATCAAATGGCTCAAATGGATGCAACTCATGTTCATCAACGAGCCTCTGCACGCGATCGAGTCGATCTTCAATGTCTGCATCGGAGACTGTGAGGGTCGTGCCCGGATCATCTCGTGGTCGTCCCGGGCACCCGCCGTCGACATCATCTACCAGCGGGTCCCGCAGACCCTGTGGGTCCTCGGCCTCGCCTTCGTCTTCGGCACCCTGATCGCCATCCCGGTCGGGATCATCTCGGCCTACAAGCAGTACTCACTCTTCGACAACGTGGGCAGCTTCGTCACCATGGTCGGGTACTCGGCACCGACCTTCTTCACCGGCCTGCTCGCCATCGTCATCTTCAGCGTCTGGCTCGGGTGGTTCCCCTCCTTCTACGACACCACGCTCGTGGTCAACAGCTGGGACACGTTCATCCTCCAGGTCAAACAGATGATCATGCCCGTGGCCGTGCTGACGTTGTTCAACGCCGCCGTCTTGAGCCGGTTCACACGCGCCTCTGTCTTGGACAACCTCCACGACGACTATGTGAGGACCGCTCGCTCCAAGGGTCTCGGCGAGCGCAAGGTCGTGCTCACCCACGTCATGCGTAACAGTCTCATCCCTGTTGTGACACTCATCGCCCTGTCCATCCCGGGCATCTTCGCCGGTGCGATCATCACCGAGCAGATATTCCGCATAAACGGGCTGGGGGCACTTCTGATCACAGCAATCGGTCAGGGTGACGTGCCCATGGTGCAGACTCTCACGGTCAGCTTCGCCATCCTGATCGTCATGTTCAACCTCATCGCCGACGTCACCTACGGACTGCTCGACCCGCGTATCCGGTACGATTGACCAGCTAGGAAACAACGATGGCCACCACACAAGAGCGAGCCCAGACACAGACCCCGCAGATGGGGCCGGCCCAGGAGCCGGAGTACAGGTCACTCCGTCAGGACGTCTGGCGCCAGTTCAAGCGGCACAAAGGCGCGCTGATCGGGCTCATCATCCTGACGATCATCGTGGTCGCCACAGTGCTGGGGCCCTTCATCTACCCAATGGACCCGTTCGAGATCGACGTCGCCAACGCCAACATGCCTCCCTCGGCAGATCATCTGATGGGTACCGACAACCTCGGCCGCGACGTCATGGCGAGGGTTCTGATCGGAGGGCGGATCTCCCTCTCCGTCGGGTTCGCGGCAATGATCTTCGGTGTCTTCCTCGGCACAACGATCGGCATCCTCTCCGGTTTCTTCCGTCGGCTCGATGGGCCGCTGATGCGGATCACCGACCTGTTTCTCGCCCTCCCGATCCTCCCATTGCTCCTCGTCGTGATCATGCTCTTCCGCGAGCCATTGAAGGAAGCGCTCGGCCCCGAGCTGGGCATATTCCTTCTCGTCGTCTTCATCATCGGCGTCACCAGTTGGATGCAAACGGCCCGTGTGGTGCGTGGCGACGTGCTGTCCATCAAGGAGGAGGAGTTCGTCCTGGCCGCCCACAGCGTCGGCACCAAGAAGCGAAACATCATCCTGAGACACATCCTGCCCAACACGCTCAGCCCCGTCATGGTCTCGGCTGCGCTGGGAGTCGCCGTCGCCATCCTCACCGAGTCGGCGTTGTCCTTCCTCGGTCTCGGGTTCCCGCCGGATTTCCCCACTTGGGGTCGGCTGCTCTTCGACGCCAAGGACTATCTACAACTCTCGCCGATGCGAGTGCTGTGGCCAGGCGTGATGATCTCACTGACGGTGCTCAGCGTGAACTTCATCGGAGATGGCCTTCGCGACGCCCTCGATCCCAAGCTCCGCAGCAAGTAGACATCGGTGACCGACGGCCCCCAGGACGACTTCGAGTTTCCCACGCGCCGTTGGCTCGTCTGGGGAGTGGTCGCCATCGTCGTCCTCGCCGGTGTCATCCTGACCATCAACTGGCTGACCGGTGATGATGACCCAGAGTCGGCAACCACGGCAGAGCAGATGGAGTGGTCGATCGTGCTCACCGACCTCACCGGCGACACCGTCACGCTGAAGGGTGACCTTCCCTTCGGGTTCCCCACCGAGACCTGGCAGAACGACTTTCAGGTCGCCCGTGCCGTGAACGGGGACTTCGAGTGGGACCTGGATCTCGAGTTGCCGATCGACGTGGTAGCCGTCGACCAGGCGAGTGATTGTGAACAGCTCAATGCGGTGCTCGCCGGGATCGTGGAGGCCAGGTCCGACGCTCTGGAGCCGGGCATCTGGCAGGCGCGGGCGTTTGCCCAGTACGCCGTCGACGTCATGCGGGCCCGCGACTGCCCCATCGACGAGGACATGATCGCCGGCCTGTAGCTGCCGTCGGGATCCTCAGACGGTCATCTCCTGACCCCAGTCGAGCTCCAGCATCTCGATTCCGTCTTCGGCGAGGACACCACCGGCCATCCCCCGAATACGGGTGCGGCCGCTCTCGCTCAAGTAGAAGTCGTGTATCGGGAAGACATATGTCGGTTTCAGACGTCGTGCGAACTCCACGGCGCCGGTGACAGAATCCCAGGGCACGATGAGGGGTAGGGCCAGGATCGGGGCACAGGACGTCGGTTGACGACTGTCGCCGGGATGGGTGATCACCTCATCGATGGTGAAGGACCGGTTCGGGGGTCGCGCCCCGTTGGGAATCCTCTCGTGCAGCACGTCCTCGAAGCTCACCCCGTCGGGAACGTCGACGGACACCTCTATGTCGTGAGGTGCGAGGAGATCGGCGACCGCCTGGTTGGAGTGGACGGCCACGTCGTCGCCACGGTCGAGCAGCCAGGCCACGAAACCAGGGTGGACGTGGTCGAGGTGCTCGTGGGTGATGAAGACCCTGGTGATGTCCCCGATCGAGTCCAGGTCGATGTCCCCCTCGAGAAAGGTGTGAAACCCGGGGTCGAACATCGTGACTGCGTTGTCCGTCCTCGCCAACACACATGAGTCGGTGAGCCGTCTGATGGTCGTCATGACGTCAACCTACGCGCACATCCGCCTACGACGCTCCTCTACCATCGGCCCGTGTTCCGATCTGAACTGGAGACTCTCACCCACTCAGATTTGCGCCGGCTCCAGGACGAGCGTCTCGCCGGTCTCATCGACCGACTCCGTGGCATCGACTCACCCTTCTGGGGCGAGAAGCTCTCGGGCACTCCGAGCATCCGCTCGATCGACGACCTGACCAAGCTCCCCTTCACCGAGAAGCAGGAGTTCCGCGACACGTTCCCCTACGGGATGCTCACGGTTCCCCTCGACGACATCGTGAGAGTCCACGCATCGTCAGGCACCTCGGGCAAGCCCACGATCGTGGCCTACACCGCAGACGACGTGAGGCTGTTCGCCGAGGTGAACGCACGTTCCCTTTCTGCGGCCGGCGCGGACCGCAGCGATATCGTCCACGTTGCCTACGGCTACGGGTTGTTCACCGGGGGTCTCGGGCTTCACTACGGAGTCGAGGAGCTGGGTGCGACGGCAGTCCCCGCCTCGGGCGGCAACCCCGGATTCCAGATCGGTCTGATGGCCGACACGGGAGCGACCGGTTTGGCGGCGACGCCGTCGTTTGCGCTGATCCTGGCGGAGCGGGCACACGCCTCCGGTCTGTTGGGAGACATCCACCTTCGCTGGGGGATCCATGGAGCCGAGTCGTGGTCGGAGGGTCTTCGCCAGAAACTCGAGGAGGCGTGGGAACGCGAATACGACGCATGTGACATATACGGGCTATCGGAGATCATCGGCCCCGGTGTGGCTTCGGAATGCAGAGAGAACAAGGGTGGGCTGCACGTCTTCGAGGACCACTTCTATCCCGAGATCGTCGACCCCGAGACCGGTGATCCGGTCGAGGAAGGCGAGCCTGGCGAACTGGTCATAACAACCCTCACCAAGACCGCCCAGCCGGTCATCCGCTATCGCACACGGGACATCACCCGGTTCCTGGATGGCGAGTGCCCGTGCGGTCGAACCAGTCGTCGCATCGCCCGTCTGCAAGGCCGCGCCGACGACATGCTCATCATCAGGGGGATCAACGTGTACCCCAGGACGATCGAGACCGTTCTGATGGACGACCAAGCACTTGGCAACAACTACGCACTGATCGTCGATCGCAGACCCACACTCCCCGAGCTCGAGGCGAGAGTCGAGCTCGCAGAGCAGAGCGCAGAGTCTGCCGATGACGTGGGGGCGCGTCTCGAGTCGAAGCTGATGGAGACGATAAGGCTTCGGGTCCAGGTGAGCGTGGGGCCGCCAGGAAGCGTCCCGCGCACCGAGGTGGGCAAGGCGAAACGCGTCTTCGAGCGAACCGACGACACCGACCCCCTGGGTTGAGGGGCGGGTCGGCGTCAGATGCCCAGCGCGCGACCCAGCTGGTCTCTCTGATGCCGGGGAGGCCCCGCCATCAGAGACGACGCCTTGGCCCGCTTCAGGTAGATGTGAGCATCGTGCTCCCAGGTGAAGCCGATTCCCCCATGCACCTGGATGTTCTCCCCTGCGACCCAGACATAGGCGTCTGAGGCGACAGACAGTGCCAATGGGGCTGCAACGCCTAGCTCCTCGTCGTCATCGGTGACGCGAGCGGCGTAGTAGGTGGCGGACCTGGCGTGCTCGACACGCATGAGCATGTTGGCGCAGCGATGCTTGACGGCCTGGTAGGAGCCAATCGGCCGACCGAACTGATATCGGCTCTTGGCGTACTCGACCGACATGTCCATGCACTGCTGCGCACCACCGACCTGCTCTGCTGCCAGGGCGACCGAAGCGAGTCGGATGGTGCGCTCGAGGCCCTCCTCTGCGCCGTCATCGTCCAGCCGGGACTCCGGCCCGACTCTCACCGCATCGAGAGTCACGGCCGCTTGTCTACGGGTCGCGTCGAGTGCCGGCTCTTGAGTGACACTCACGCCGTCGGCGGAGGTGTCGACGACAAAGAGCCCAACGCCGCTGTCCGTGGAGGCCGACACCAGCACCTTGTCGGCCACGTGCCCGTCGAGGACTGACCTCTTCCCACCCTCCAACACCCAATCGTCGCCCGAACGTGTGGCCTTCGTGGCCGGAGTGGCCACGTCCCACCCGCGCGGCTCCTCGAAGAGTGCCAGTGTGGCGATGGCATCACCGGTGGCGAGCTCGGGCAAAAGGGTTGCCTGGGCAGTCTCGGTCCCGATCTCCTGAATGGCCGTGGTGGCGAGTATCGCGCTGGCGAAGAAGGGGCCGGGTGTGACCAGACGGCCCATCTCCTCCAGAAGCACTCCGACCTCGGGAGGGCCCAACCCGGCACCACCGTTGCCCTCGTCGATGGCAAGACCCATCCAGCCCAGATCGGCCATCTGCTTCCACAGTCCCCGATCGAACCCGTCGTCGCTCATCATGACCTCGCGCACGCGTTCCAGTCCTGCATGCTCCTCGAGGAACTGACGTGCAGTCGACGCGATGAGATCCTGTTCCTCCGTCCTGGCGTACGAGACCTGATGCTCAGCCACGGGGCACCTCCGCCCACGGCAGGTCCTTGTCGACACGTGGCTCCCCTGGCAGGCCCAGCACACGTTCTCCGACGATGTTGAGCATGATCTCCGACGTCCCGCCCTCTATCGAGTTGGCCCGGGTTCGGAGGAACGCCTTCTGTGGCTCGTGAAGCCGCATCCGCTCTGGTCGGGTCAGCTGATAGCCGTTGGGGTAGAGGGTGCCGTCCAGGCCCATCAACTCGACCGTGAAGGCAGTGATCTCCTTGTTGAGATTCGCCCAGGCCAGCTTGCCGGTGGAGCCCTCGGGCCCTGGCGTACCCGCGCTCGCCATCTCGTTGGCCCGTGCCGCGGTGAGCCTCGCCGCCTCGGCTTCTGCCCACAAGCGAAGCAGCTCGTCGCGTAGCACCGGGTCGTCCTCTCCGTAGTCCCTCCAGGCCTGCACGGCCTCACCGATGTAGCCGCTCTCCCTGGGAATAGTCGTCCCGCCTATGGCCACTCGCTCGTTCATCAGCGTGGTCAAGGCCACCCGCCATCCGGCGCCGACCGCATCGATTCGCTGCGAATCGGGGACCCGGGCATCGTTGAAGAAGACTTCGTTGAACTCCGCCTCGCCGGTTATCTGATAGAGGGGCCGGACGTCCACGCCGGGTGCGGCCATATCCACCACGAAGTACGTGAGACCCTGGTGTTTCGGCGCCTGTGGGTCGGTCCTGGCAACCAGAAGACCCCATTTGGCGATATGAGCGAGAGTCGTCCAGACCTTCTGCCCGTTGACAACCCACTCATCCCCGTCCCTCACGGCGCGACACGAGAGACCGGCCACGTCCGACCCGGCACCTGGCTCGCTGAACATCTGACACCAGATCTCCTCGGTTGTGAACATCGGGCGCAGCCATCGTTGCTTCTGCTCATCGGTGGCATGGGCGTCGAGTACTCCCGCGCCCATCGCGATGCCGAGGAGGTTGGTGTAGCGGTTCTCGATCGAAGCACCGCCTTCTGTGAGCCGATCGTTGATCCGCGTTTGATGTCTGCGACTCAACCCGAGACCGCCAAACCCATCCGGGTGCCATGCCCAGGCGAGACCCTTGTCGTACTGCGCCCCCCAGAACTCGATGTCTGGCGTCTCCGCAGGCGGATGCTCGGCCAACAGCTCGTCGACGAGGGAATCGACTCGCGCGTTGTCGGGGTCACTCATGTGGTATTTGACCTTTCGCTCAAACTCCTCCCAACGCTACCCGTTGCGTGGTGTGCTTTGCCGACACGGTGGATGGAGAAGCCGCAGTAATAGCCATAAAGGCTTTGACTCATTACCTCCTGCCAACTAGGCTGTAAAGACCAATAGAGGCTTCGAGTATTACGAGGAGGAGTCGATGTTCGCCCCTTACTGCGCCAGCCATGGATCCCGCGTTCTCCTGCCACTCGCCAGAATCGCAGCGATTGCCCGAGAGGACGATGGTCTGATCGTTCACTTCTGCTGCACGTGCGGCACCTCCGGCAGATGGAGACCCTCACCTCGACTCTGAGTCAGAACACCTCCGGGCACCAAGGTGCGACGTCACTCCGGAACACCCGATGCAGACGGGTGACGGCAGACCGGTCTCCGGTGATCCGGCCGGCGTCCGCCATCACCAGCGCGTTTCCACCGCCGAGGTAGAGATGGCCTAGGACGTCGATGTCGAAGGCGATGTCGGCGTCTCCACGCTCGATACGTCTGCACTCGGCCCTCCCACCCGTGACCACGAGCCGGTAGGCACCTGCGACATCCGGTCGCGACTCGTCGTAGACCTCGAACGAGACGTCGCCGTCCACCTCGTAGGACCTCGCCTCCAGTGCGGCCACGACGTCCATCACCCTCAGCCAGAGTGCATCGGAGAGGGTGCGGCGCACGACTCTCGAGCTGGTCACGCCGGCGGCCAACGGGTCGTCCACGGGCATGTTCCACCACTCGACCACCGGGAACAGATCGATGTTGGTCAGGAACTCCCAAAGACCCCGTCGTGCCCCGGGCGTCGTCGTGATCATCTCGGTCACGTGGACCTCCCCACGGCTGACGAAGTCGTCCCACACACTGTTCTGCCGAAACGTCGCATAGCCGGTTGGCTCACCCTGCTCACGGATGAGCGCATAGCGCAGTGCCGTCTTTCCACCCCTCCACGACTCCGGATCGGCGAGGAGCCGGTGACTCCACCAGTTGTCACTTCGTGACAACATCCCCGCCCTTGCGGGTCTGGCCTTCTCGTAGAGCTCGCGGACAGTCTTCTCCGCGTGGCTCGCCTCGGTGAGGGTCACGACCCCCTCCGGCCTGTCCCCGGTGAGCTCGAGTGATCCGGCGTCGAGCTCGGCCCTGTAGCGGAACGTGGCCGGGGCATAGCCGAAGCGGCCGTAGATGGACCCCTCCGACGCCCACAACCCGGCCAACGGCTCCCCTCTGTCTGCGATCTCGTCGAGATGCCGCTCCATCAATGCGCGCAATATGCCCCGGCGTCGGTGGGTGGGTTGGACGGTCACGATCGTCGTGCCGCCCATCGGGACCTCGCCACCTCCAGGCGTGGTGACGTCGAGGGACAATGCCGCGCAGGTGCCGACGATGTCACCCTCATCGAAGGCCGCCAGCGTGCGGTCGTGCTCGAAGATTGCAGCGAACCGCTCTCGCGATGCCTCGTCGCTGTCACCGTCGCGCCCGAATCCCCTCGAGATACGGTCGCGGTACAGATCGGCGTCGGCCTCGGTGATCGTCCGGATGTCCCACATCGGTTTGTGGACGGTACCCGGCCCGCTCCGGGGTGGTGAGACCTTTTCTGGTCCGCAGTCACTCCCCGTGGGTGCCACCTCGATCTGTCTCGGTGTGGATCGTCCGCTCGAGATGGGTGTGCCGACCCGGCACCGGTCGGTGCGCCGGATCGTCGATGAACAACCTCCCCTTCTCTGCATGAAGGAGAGATGGCCCGTATGCGGCGAGGAGATTCTCGTTGGTCAACACCTCGTCCGGCAGGCCCGACGCCACCACGACACCGGCCAGCAGCAGCACGTGGTCGGACAGACGGGCCTCGGAGAGATCGTGAGTCGTCACCACGACCGTGCACCCCTCCTCGGTCTCCGCGTGCACCACGTCATCGATGGCCTGTGCCGTTGTCAGGTCGATACCGGTCATCGGCTCGTCGAGGAGAAGGAGGTCGTGGTCCTGGGCCAGGCCTTGGGCCACGAGCACGCGCTGACGTTGGCCCCCCGACAGGTCGTGGATGTGACGTGCCTCGAGATCGGCGATGTCCATTCGGTCCAGCGCCTCTGTCACGGCTTGACGATCCCGCGGCATCAGCCGGCCATAGGGCCCGATCGAGGCATACCGCCCCATGGTCACGACCTCCCTGACGGTCACGGGGAGGGCCTCGTTCAGCTTGGTGGACTGCATGACATAGGAGATCCTCTGGCGTGCCACCTCGACCGCGATCGAGCCCGTCGCCGGCTCAACGAGGCCGGCTATCAGGTTGAGGAGAGTCGACTTTCCCGAGCCGTTCGGGCCGATGATCGAGATGACGGCTCCCCTAGGCAGCCGGAAGTCAGACGGCGCTAGCGCTCGCGTCGCGCCAAAGGCCACGCTCACACCGTCGGCCGAGACGATGGGCGTCATCGGCACTCGGCGCACCGACCTTCGATCTCCAGGTCGTGATCAGTCGGTGTGAATCGAGCCCTCGACGCGATCTCCGAGACGAGCTCACGCACACTCGCCTCCTGCTCCCGCGGTATTGCGACGTCGGCCACCGACCCGCACTCCACACACACGAGGTGGTGATGATGACCGGTCAGCCACTCGGCCAGCTCGTAGCGGGTCAGACCCTTGGCCCCGAGATGGTGGACCGCCACTCCCGATTCCTCCAGGATGGCCAGGGTGCGATAGATGGAAGACAGCGGCACGTCGGAGCCCAAGACCACGCTGAGCTCCGCTGCAGACATCGGCCCCGAAGCCGCCACCAACGCCCCGACCACGGCGCGGCGCCCTTTGGTGAAGCGCACATCATGATCGCGAAGACGAAGCTCGACCTGACGGTCGACCGAATACTTTGCCACACGCCCATCGTAGTGATTATGATTCTCACTATCGTGAGAACGATTCTCATTTCGCGCCAACCGTTGCGAATGATCTCGATCCTGGCGGCTGTGGTCCTGGCGTTGAGCGCCTGCTCCCCCGGTGAAGACGGGGCGCCGGAGGGTGTGTCCGTCATGGCCACCACCTCCATCTGGGGTGACATGGTCGCCCATCTCGTCGGCGACGACGGGATCGTGGAGTTCATGATTCCCGTCGGCGGTGACGCTCACGACTACCAGCCGTCGGCGGGTCAGGTCGCCGCACTCAACGAGGCCGACTTGGTGATAGTTAACGGGCTCGGTCTGGAGGAGGGTCTCCAGGATGTGCTCGACGCTGCCCGAGCCGACGGTGTCGACGTCTACGAGGTTGCCCCGGATCTCGACCCGCTCCCATTCCCGGAGCGAGACGGCGTGGACGGTGACCACGAACACGCCGACTTCGACCCGCACGTGTGGTTCGATCCCACCAGAGTCGCCGTCGCAGCCCGGGCCATCGCCGATCGTCTCGCCGTCATCGAGCCCGACGTGGACTGGCAGGCCAGAGCGATGGCCTATGCAGCCGAGCTGGAGGAGGTTGACAGCCAGATCGCCGCCCTGGTCGAGAGCATCCCTCCCGATGCCAGGAAGATGGTCACCAATCACGAAGCCCTCGGCTATTTCGCCGCTCGATATGGCTTCGAGATCATCGGTGTGGTGATACCGGGTGGGTCGACACTCGGAGAGCCGAGCTCCGCCGAGTTGGCCGCTCTCGTCGCGGAGATCGAGCGCCACGGTGTGAAGGCAGTGTTCGCCGACACCTCCAACCCGACAGCCCTCGCCTACGCGGTCGCCGCAGAATCCGGCAACCAGGTCGTGGTTGTCGAGTTGCACACCAGCTCGCTGGGGGACGCCGGTTCTGGAGCCGACACGTTGACCGGGATGTTGCTCACCAATGCACGGCTGATAGTCGATGCCCTCTCCTGATCCTCAACTACCTTCCAGGGCGTGGACTGGCTGATCGATCCTTTCACGCTGGGGTTTCAGCAACGAGCCCTCGTCGCCGGAGTGCTCGCCGCCGTGGCCCTTGCGCTCGTCGGGACCTGGGTTGTCATACGCGGGATGTCCTTTCTGGGTGACGCGCTCGTGCATGGCGTCATACCGGGGATCGCGGTGGCGATCCTGTTCGACTTCAACGTCATGGTCGGCGCTGCCGGCGCGGCCGTCGTGATGATGCTGGGGATCAACCTCGTCCATCGGCAGGCGAGGTTCTCGGAAGACACCTCGATCGGGCTTCTGTTCGTCGGCATGCTCGGCCTCGGGGTCATCCTCATCTCACGGACCGACTCATATGTGGGGAGCATCACTGCGATCCTCTTTGGTGACGCCCTCGGCGTCACCAGTGAAGACATCATCACCTTGACCGTTCTGCTCGTCGTGGCGTCCTTGGGCACGATCGTCTTCTACCGCTCGTTCCTCGTGCTCTCGTTCAACGAGCAGAAGGCAGAGCTCCTCGGCCTTCGCCCCCGTTTGGCCCACATAGCCCTGCTGGCACTTATCACTCTGTCCGTTATCGGGTCGTTTCGAACGGTGGGAACGCTTCTGGTGTTCGGGTTCCTGGTGGGCCCGCCTGCGACCGCCGCCCTCATAGTGAAACGGGTGCCGGCCATGATGGCCATAGCCGCCCTGATCGGCTCCGTATCGGTCGTGGTCGGCCTGATCATCAGCTACCACGCCGACACGTCCGGCTCGGCGACCATGGCCGTCGTCCCCATCGCCCTCTTCTTCCTGGTCCTGGCCGCTGCCAATCTCAGGACGCGGGCTGCTTCCTCTGCGATGAGCGGCTGACTCGACTACAACCACCCCCGCAACGTGACCTCCCTCTCAGACAGCCGGCTCTCCAACTTCAGCGCCACACGAATCCTCCAGGGCTTCGACGAGTACAAGAAGCGTTTCGGTGCGATCACCGCCAGGGCCCCCGCTCGGTTCGCCCAAGCCGATTGGCGCGGGATGCGAGCCGACGCCGTTGGCAGGCTCAAGGTCTACGGGGGCGTGGTGGACAAGACCGTCGAAGACATCCGCCGGATGCTCGGTGACCGTTGCGACGACCCCTTGCTGTGGATCGCCACCAAGGCGGTCTACTCGGGAATGATCCCGGAACGTCAGGACTGGGAGCTGGCCGAGACCTTCCTCAACTCTGTCACCAGACGTGTCTTCGACACCGTGGGTGTCGACGAGCGCATCGAGTTCGTGGACACAGACTTCGACAGCCCGCCGTCACCGTCGACGGAGTCGGTATACCTCACCTTCGAGAGGAAGGACACGACAGCGGGCCTGGTGACGACGATCCTGACCCATTTCGCGCACACAGCTCCCTACAGCCGGCTCGAGGACGACGCGGCGGAGACCGGCCGCAGGATCGAGCGCCGGCTGTCGGAGCAAGGTGGCCTCCCGGTCGTGGGCCGGGCCGAGGTCGTCCAATCCGTGTTCTACCGGGGTCAGGCGGCTTACATAGTCGGCTTGCTCTACGCCGGGTCCGTCCGGCTTCCCATGGTCCTGGCCCTTCGTCACGAGCCGGGTGGCGTCGTCGTCGACGCGGTGCTTCTCACCGAGGACGAGGTCTCGATCTTGTTCAGCTTCACCAGGTCCCATTTCCACGTCGACGTCCCCAGGACCTACGACCTGGTTCGCTTCCTGAGACGGCTGATGCCACGTAAACGCATCGCCGAGCTCTACATCGCCATCGGCCAGAACAAGCACGGGAAGACAGAGCTCTACCGCGATCTCCGACGTCACCTCAACGCCACCAGGGAGAGATTCGAGCACGCCCCCGGCACACAAGGGCTCGTGATGATCGTCTTCACCATGCCGGGCTATGACGACGTCTTCAAGGTGATACGCGACTCGTTCCCACCCCAGAAGCGAACGACGCGAGGCGGCATCGTCGAGAAGTACCAACTCGTCTCTCAGCACGATCGTGCCGGCCGGTTGATCGATGCCCAGAACTTCCAGCATCTCTCCTTCGACCGGTCGCGCTTCACGCCGGAGTTGCTCGAAGAGCTGGCCACGGAGGCATCGAGAACCGTGCGCGTCGAAGACGACACCGTGGTGATCAGCCATCTCTACGTCGAGCGGCGCGTCATCCCTCTCGACCTCTACACCAGAGAGGCCGTGCCGTACGCAGCCGAGGCGTCGGTGGTCGAGTACGGACAGGCGATCAAAGACCTGGCCTGCACCAACATCTTCCCCGGCGACCTACTGATGAAGAACTTCGGTGTCACCCGTCACGGAAGGGTCGTGTTCTACGACTACGACGAGCTGAGCACACTCACCGACGTGGTCTTTCGAGAGATGCCGGAGCCACGTGACGACGTCGAGGCGATGTCGGACGACGTCTGGTTCCCGGTCGGGCCGGCAGACGTCTTTCCCGAAGAGCATGAGCGATTCCTCGGGCTCCCGTCGGCTCTTCGCGACATCTTCAAAGACAAACACGGCGACCTGTTCCGGATCGAGCCCTGGCAAGCCATCCAGGCACGCGTGGCCGCAGGCGAGTTGATGGAGATCTTCCCCTACACCGATGACGCCCGTCTCCCCAACACCGAGGACGCACGCGGGTGGTGAGCAGAGCCTCTAAAACATCTTGAGTCGATGGGCGTCCCGCCGATATCTAAAGGGTGCTGTGGTTTCACGCGCTCGCATTCGCCCTGCTGGCCGCGCTGCTTCCGCCCGGAGGCACCTTCGTCGACGACGACGGGAACGCACACGAGGGTGCGATCGAGGCCATAGCCGCCGAGGACATAACCAAGGGGTGCAACCCGCCGACCAATGACCGCTATTGCCCTCGAGACAACGTCTCCCGCGGGCAGATGGCGGCATTCTTCGTGAGGGCCCTCGATCTCCCGGCCACCAACGTCGACTTCTTCAACGATGACAACGGGATCTTCGAGGACTCGATCAACCGGTTGGCCGCGGCCGGGATCACGAGAGGGTGCAATCCTCCGGCCAACACGCGCTTCTGCCCCGAGCGGAGCATTACCAGGGGGGCGATGGCAGCGATGCTGAATCGTGCATTCGGATACCCGGCATCGAGCCTCGACCGCTTCACCGATGACGACGACAGTGTCTTCGAACAGGACATCCAGGCGATAGCGGCGCAGGGAATCACACTCGGCTGCAACTCTCCGGCCAACACCCTGTACTGCCCGGGCAGGGACGTGACCCGCGACACCATGGCCACATTCCTGACTCGTGCCCTCGGGCTCACCCCCAACGTCCCACCGCCACGACCCGCTCCCCTTCCGGGCAACCCGGACGGGAGCTACCCGGTCCCCGCCGCGGCGCAGGAAGTCGACACATCGATCCCTGACATCGTCATCGGAAACGGTTCTCCGCAGAGCTGCACATCACAGGCGGTGGTGAATGCGGTCGCTCAAGGCGGGATCATCACCTTCGACTGCGGGCCGGACCCGGTCACGATCGTCATGACACAAACGGCCAAGGTATTCAACGACACCGGTCCGGAGATCGTCATCGACGGAGGGGGTCTGGTGACCCTGAGCGGTGGCGGCAATCGACGCATCCTCTACATGAACACATGTGACCAGTCGCTCGTCTGGACGACACCCCATTGCCAGAACCAGGATCACCCGAGGCTGACCGTGCAGAACCTCGGCTTCCGTGACGGCTACGACGCCGGATACAGCCTCACCGACGGTGGTGGAGCGATCTTCGTCCGCGGGGGCCGATTCAAGATCGTCAACTCGGTGTTCTACGGGAACGCGTGCTCCCCCACGGGGACCGACGTGGGTGGTGCCGCGGTACGCGTCTTCAGCCAATACAACGGTCTCCCCGTATACGTGACCAACAGCACCTTCGGTGGGAGCCCGGCCTTCGCCAACGAGTGTGCCAATGGTGGCGCCATCAGCTCGATCGGCGTGTCGTGGACCATCCTCAACAGCCTCTTCACCTACAACGAGGCCGTCGGGAAGGGTGCAAACGGAGGCAACCCCGGTGGTGGCAACGGGGGCGCCATCTACAACGACGGCAACGAGATGACCCTGCGGGTGTTGGGCACACGGATCGAGAACAACCACGCCCGGGAAGGCGGTGGGGGGATCTTCTTCGTCAGCAACAACGGCACCGGTCACATGGAGGTAGAGGACTCGGTCCTACGGGCCAACCCGAGCGACGAATTCGAGACCTACCCCGGCATCTTCTACAAGAGCAACGTGGCGGCGCAGTTCACCGACTCGACCATCGAGTAGCCGCTCTCGCTAGATTCGGCGTCGTGAGCGCCGACCCCTCCCTCCATTTCAGGACATGCCCCCTCTGTGAGGCCACCTGTGGGCTGGAGGTCAGCCATCGCAACGGGGAGATAGTCCGCATCCGCGGGGACCGGGAGGACGTCTTCAGCCACGGCTTCATATGCCCGAAGGGCTCGACCCTGGGGAAGCTCGACGAGGACCCGGACAGGTTGCGCACCCCGATGATCAGACGTGACGGACGTCACGAGCCCGCAACATGGGACGAGGCCTTCCAGCTCATCGACTCGATGCTTCGCCCCATCCTCGACGATTCCGGGCCCAATTCGGTGGGCGTCTACCTGGGCAACCCGAACGTCCACTCGATGTCGGGGGCCCTGTACACACGCGCCTTCCTCAAGGCTCTGCGCACCAAGAGCATCTTCTCCGCTGCCACCGTCGACCAGATGCCGAAACACGTCACCAGCGGTTACATGTTCGGCCACCCCGACCTGATCCCGGTCCCCGACCTGGACCGGACCGACTATCTGCTGATGCTCGGCGCCAACCCGTTCGAGTCGAACGGAAGCCTGGCCACAGCGCCCGACTGGCCGGGCCGTATGACCGCGATCTCAGAACGAGGCGGCAAGGTGGTCGTCGTCGACCCGGTGAGAACCAAGACAGCGAAGGCCGCCGACGAGCACGTGACCATCAGACCGGGCACGGACGCCCTCTTCCTCTTCGCTGTGGCCAACGTGCTCTTCGAAGAGGATCTCGTGTCATTGGGACGTCTCGAGAGTCTTGTCGACGGCCTCGACGACATCGCCACCGCTGTGGATCGATTCGACCCCGAGGCGGTATCGGAAGTGTGTGGCGTGCCCGCGGACACGACACGACGAATCGCACGAGAGCTCGCCTCGGCACCCTCGGCCGCGGTGTACGGGCGGATCGGCACACACACCACGGAATTCGGGACGATGGCGTCATGGATCGTCGATGTGCTCAACATCGTGACCGGCAATCTCGACAGTCCCGGCGGTGCCATGTTCCCCCGTGCGGCACACGAGGGACCACGGTCGACCAGGCAATTCACCACCGGACGTTGGGCGAGCCGGGTGAGCGGGTTGCCCGAGGTCCGTGGGGAGCTTCCCGTCTCGGTTTTGGCGGAGGAGATCCTGGAGGCCGGAGACGACCGGTTGCGGGCGCTGATCACGATCGCGGGCAATCCGATCCTCTCGACACCAGACAGCAATCGTCTCGACGACGCGTTGAGGTCGTTGGACTTCATGGTCTCGATCGACCTCTACCTCAACGAGACGACGAGACATGCCGACGTCATCCTCCCGGGATCGACCCCGCTTCGGCGACCGCACTACGACTTCGCCTTCTACCAGCTGGCGGTGCGGAACATCGCCAACTACTCCCCCGCTCTCTACGAGACACCAGAGGGAACGCCTCATGAGTGGCAGGTGTTGCTTCGTCTCGGTGGAGTCGTCGCCGGCATGGGCGCCGACCCGGACCTGTCGATGCTGGACGACATGATGTTCTCGACCCTCGTCGACCGTGCGACTGCCAACCCTGGCTCGCCCGTCGACCGTGAAGAGATCCTGGCCGCCGCCCGGCCCGAAGGTGGCCCGGAGCGAATTCTCGACTTCCTGCTCAGGGCCGGCCCCTACGGGGACGGCTTCGGGGCCAACCCTGACGGTCTCTCCCTCGCCACCCTGGAGGCATCACCTCACGGTGTCGACCTGGGACCGATGCAACCCCGCTTCCCCGACGATCTGTGCACACCGTCCGGTCGGGTCGAGTTGGCTCCAGAGCAGCTCTTATCCGACCTGGACCGGCTGAGAGCGGCCATGGAACGGTCGCCCAACGGCGGGCTGGTGTTGATCGGCCGCCGTGACATCCGCTCCAACAACTCGTGGATGCACAACATCGACGTCCTCGTCAAGGGGAGGGAGCGGTGCACGCTGCAGATCAACCCCGAGGACGCCGACCGTCTTGGCCTGGTCGACGGTGGCTCGGCGAAGGTCGCGACGAGCGCCGGGTCGTTGGTCGCTCCGGTCGAAGTGACCGACGACGTGATGAGTGGTGTCGTCAGCCTCCCCCACGGCTGGGGTCACGACATGGAGGGTGCATCGATGTCGGTTGCAGCCTCGCGTGCGGGGGTCAACAGCAACCGGCTCTCGACGGGGGAGGTGGATCCGCTTTCGGGCAACGCAATACTCAACGGGATACCAGTGGAGGTGGTGCCGGGATGAGACGCTCGACATTGATACTGACCGTGGTGATTGGAGCTCTGTTGCTGGCGGCATGTGCTGCCGGGGAGAACCCCCAGGTGGGGGTGGCGGCGGCCGACGGTGACACCGCCGGCTTCTTCCTCGGTCTCTGGCAGGGGTTCATCTCACCCATCACGTTCTTCATCTCGCTGTTCACCGACAACGTGAACATCTACGAAGTGCACAACAACGGGAACTGGTACGACTTCGGGTTCGTGCTCGGGGCCGGGATTCTCTTCGGGGGTGGCTTCCTAGGCGGACGACGCCGCTGATCAGCGTGGGTCGAACGCCCGTCTTCGCTCCCGCCAGGTGAGAGTGTCCGTGGCATAGCTCGAGGTCCCAAGATCGAGTAGCTCACGAGCAGCCCTGGCTGTCGCCCCATAAGCGGCGAAGGTCAATGCCCCGCCAACGGACAGCCTCCTGACCCCCAGCGCCGTCATCTCTTCCACCGGGGGTGCGTCGACACCCAGCAGAGCGTTGACCGGACGCCCTGTCTCGTTGACGACTCGGGCGATGTCGGCGGCGGCGCTCAACCCGGGCGCGTACACCACGTCGGCGCCCGCGTCCGCGTACGCCTGGAGTCTGTCGATGGTGTCGTCCAGGTCACCTTCCTCGTAGAGGTGGTTCTCGGCACGCGCGGTGACGGTGAGCCCGTGACCGTGCGCCGCCTCCACGTATGCCCCGACACGCTCGGTGGCCTCCGCGACCTCGAGTATCCCTATGCCGGGGCGGTAATCCTCGATCGAGATGCCGGCCGCGCCGGCGTCGGCCAACGCGCTCACCGTCTCCGGGAGACCGGCGACGTCGGTGGCGTAGCCATCCTCCGAGTCGACACTCAGCGGGATCTCGATGATCGAAGCCAACGCGGCGACGTGAGTCACGAGCTCGTCCAGCTCTACCGACTGGTCATGGCGACCGAGCGAAGCGGCAAATCCCGAGCTGGTCGTGGCCACCGCCGGGAACCCCAGTGACTCGAGCAGTCTCGCCGACCCGACGTCCCACGCATTGGGCATCAAGAAGCAGCCAGACCCGTGCAATTCGGCGAAGCGACGCCTGAGCCTCGAGACCCGACCCTCAGCCTTCACGACGGGCCTTCTCACGCTCACGGAGCAAACGCCGCAGGATCTTGCCCGACAACGACTTCGGGATCTCCTCTACGAACTCGACCTCACGTGGCTGCTTGTAGTGCGCGAGATGCTCGGACACATGCGCCACGATGTCCTCGAGCGTCATGTATTTGCCCGGCTCGAGCACGATGAATGCCTTCGGGACCTCGCCGGCCTCCTCGTCAGGCACACCGATGACGGCCGCGTCGGCGACCGACGGGTGGGTGAGCAGGACGGCTTCGAGCTCGGCGGGAGCCACCTGGAACCCCTTGTACTTGATCAACTCCTTGAGACGGTCGGTGATGTACCAGCTTCCGTCCTCGTCGACCATGCCGATGTCCCCGGTCTTGAACCAGCCGTCCTCGTCGATGGACGCCGCCGTCGCCTGGGGGTTGTTGAAATAGCCTCTCATGACCTGCGGGCCTCTGATCCACAGCTCGCCGGGCTCATTGACGTCGAGGTCCTCGCCCGTCTCC
>JASFVB010000017.1:0-23472 GCA_050050035.1 Acidimicrobiia bacterium
AGTTCGATCCGCAACCGGGAGATCTGGATGTGAATGTGTCGTTGGACGGCGGGCTGGAGGCACTCTTCCTGGAGGTCTACGTGAGAGAGACGAGGGGTGTCCCGGAGGAAGCCAGTTATACGTACACTCAGTTCAGGCCGGAGCTTCAGCTTCGCTCGGAATCCGGGAGCTTCGTCAGCTACGAACCGACCGGCTCCTACGTCACCGGACCCGACGGGACCTGGTACCTCGACGAGGTCGGCAACGTCCCGATGGCGCTCGCCATGGACATCGAGCACGAAGGTGCAGCACTGGATCAGCCTCCCATCGTGATCGACGGCGACAACCTCAGCGGCGCCGTCACTTTCGAGGGCCCCGATGGGCCCGTCGAAGTCACATTCGATCTCACGATCACCGAGGCGGTCGACTGCAGTCTGTGAGCGACGAGATCTGCAGGCAACCCGGGCCCAGCCGACCTAGGCGACCATGCGTTCGGAGCATTCGAGCGTGTGAGCCGCGACACGCACTTCCGTGGTGATCAACCCAGCGCCAAATCACCTTCATCGACCGACACCTTGATGGTGTCCCCATCCCCAAACCTGGATTCGAGGATTGCCGTGGCGATCGGATCTGCCAGCTCCTTCTGGAGTACACGCTTCAACGGACGGGCACCGTAGACCGGGTCGTAGCCTCGCTCGGCCAGCAAGTCGAGAGCATCGCCGGTGATCGCGAGATCGATGCCACGACCGTGCAGCCGGTCCTGCAACGAGCCGATCTGGATCTCGACTATCTGTCGTAGATCCTCGGGGGTGAGCTTGTCGAAGACGATGACGTCGTCGATCCGATTGAGGAACTCGGGTCGGAACTGGTCACGAACCGCCGTCATCACTCTCTCCGAGATCACGTCTCTGGGCAGATCGGGGTCTATGTACTGCGATCCCAGGTTCGACGTCATGATGAGCACGACATTGGTGAAGTCGACCGTGCGACCCTGGCCATCGGTGAGACGCCCGTCGTCGAGCAGTTGCAGCAGGACGTTGAAGACCTCTGGATGGGCCTTCTCGATCTCGTCCAGCAGGACGACCGAGTAGGGACGACGCCGCACCACTTCGGTGAGTTGCCCACCCTCCTCATAGCCGACGTATCCGGGAGGAGCGCCGATGAGACGGCTGACCGAGTGCTTCTCCATGTACTCCGACATGTCGATGCGGACCATCGACCGCTCGTCGTCGAAGAGAAACTCGGCGAGTGCACGGGCCAGTTCGGTCTTGCCGACGCCAGTCGGCCCGAGGAAGAGAAAGGAGCCGACGGGGCGATGTGGGTCGGAGAGCCCGGCCCGGCTGCGACGGACGGCGTTTGCCACGGCGTCGACGGCGGCAGCCTGCCCAACCACTCGCTCGTGGAGCTGGGCCTCGAGATGGATCAGCTTCTCCGTCTCGCCCTCCATGAGCTTGGACAGGGGAATCCCCGTCCAGCGGGACACCACTTCCGCCACATCCTCGTCGGTGACCTCCTCGGAGAGCATCGACCCCTGCTCATGGAGCTTGGCCAGCTCCCGCTCTTTGTCGCCCAGCTGTGTTGTCAACTCGGTGATCGTCCCGTACCGAAGCTCGGCTGCCTTCCCCAGGTCCCCGGCGCGCTCGGCCCGATCGGCTTCGCTACGGGCCTCCTCGATGCGACCCTTGTAGTCCCGGATGGCGGTGATGACCTCCTTTTCGAGGTCCCAGCGCGCGGTCAGCGCGTTGATCTCCTCGGTCAAGTCGGCGATCTCCCGTTCCACGCCGTCGAGACGCTCCCTCGATGCCTTGTCCGATTCCTTCTTCAGGGCCTCGCGCTCGATCTCGAGCTGGATCCGGCGTCGAGTCAGCTCGTCGATCTCCTCGGGCATCGAGTCGATCTCAATCCGAAGACGCGATGCCGACTCGTCGATGAGATCGATGGCCTTGTCGGGAAGGAAGCGTGCGGTGATGTATCGGTCGGAGAGAACGGCAGCCGCGACCAGCGCCGAGTCGGTGATCCGGACACCGTGATGAACCTCGTACCGCTCCTTGAGGCCACGGAGAATGCCGATCGCCTCCTCGACCGTCGGTGGCTCCACCAGAACAGGCTGGAACCGCCGCTCCAGTGCGGCGTCCTTCTCGATGTGCTTGCGGTACTCATCCAGTGTGGTGGCACCAATCAGCCTCAACTCACCTCGCGCCAACATCGGCTTGAGCATGTTGGACGCGTCCATCGCACCCTCGGCGGCGCCGGCACCCACGAGAGTGTGGAGCTCGTCGAGAAAGGTGATGATCTCACCCTCGGACTGCTTGATCTCGTCGAGCACGGCCTTGAGACGCTCCTCGAACTCGCCTCGGTATTTGGCGCCGGCGACCATCGAGCCGAGGTCGAGTGCCACTATCCGCTTTGTCTTGAGACCTTCGGGCACGTCACCGTCGGCTATGCGACCGGCCAGACCTTCGACGATGGCTGTCTTGCCGACACCTGGCTCACCGATTAGGACGGGGTTGTTCTTTGTCCGGCGAGACAGCACCTGGATGACCCGGCGGATCTCGTCGTCACGGCCGATGACGGGGTCGAGCTTGCCCTGCCGTGCGATGGCGGTCAGGTCACGTCCGTACTGCTCCAGGGCGTTGATGGTGTCTTCGGGATTGTCGGTGGTGACCCGCCGGCCACCTCTCACCTCGTCAACTGCGGCCGCGAGCTCGGTGTCGTCCACGCCGAGAGTGGGGCTGAGTGCGAGAAGCAGGTGCTCCACCGACAGATAGTCGTCGTTCATCGAGACCCGCTTGGAGTCGGCCTCGGCGAGGGCTCTGGACAGCTTCTCGGAGGTGGCGATCTCGGCGTCTCCATAGACCTTGGGCTGGTCGTCGAGACGTGACTCGAGCTCTCGTCTCAGATCGAGCGCAGACACACCCAGTCTGTCGAGCAACGGGTAGACGATCCCGTCCTGCTGTGCCAGCAACGCCAACGCCAGATGCTCCGGCATCACCGAGCCATGATTGTGCTGCCTGGCCAGGTTCGACGCCGTGACCAGGGCTTCTCTTGTCCTTGCGGTTAGCTTCTCAGGATTCATATGTCTTGAACAGTGTACTAGAAAACTTGAGTGTTGTCATATCAACTATCGGCGCTCAGAGAGAACTACCCCCGTGTCTTGACTTCCTGGCCGTTTAAGGTATTATGTATTGCATGGTATCTGGTGGTGGCAGGAGTCACACCTCCCAGCTCCTTCATGGAGTGCTCGACATGTGTCTGCTATCACTCATAGAGGAGGAGGCGTCCTATGGGTACGAGATGGTGGCGAAGCTCAAACAGCGTGGGCTCGATCTGGCGAGCGAGGGTTCGATCTACCCTCTTCTCTCCAGACTGCAGAAGCAGGGGATGATCGACGGGTACCTGGTGCAAAGCTCGGAGGGTCCGGCTCGCAAGTACTACCGGATGTCCGACAAGGGGAGACAGACACTCGAGCAGTGGCGCGCCGAATGGCGAGACTTCAGCAGCTCGGTGAACACGGTCCTGAACGGCGGCGGGCGATGAGCGAACGGGAACGGGTCGTCGCCGACGTGGAGCGCTACTGGTTGGGAACCGGGCTGTCGGCGGAGACCGTCACCGACATGAAGTCCGAGTTGACACAGCATCTCGTCGAGGCCGAGCTCGACGGAAGGACCGTCGAGGACGTGGTCGGCGACCGCGCTGCATTCGCCGAGGGCTGGGCCGCAGCCAGAAGAGGCCGGCCGGTCGAGTCTTGGGCAGATGTACAGAGCGGCAAGACCAAGAGAAGGAAGGAGACCCGAAGGGAGTTGATCTCCTACGGGTCCGGCACGGTTGCCCTCGTCGCCGCGGTGGCCGTTGCAGCACAAGGAGGTAGCGACGTGGACAATGAAGCTTGGCGCTGGTTGTGGACCATCTTCGCCATCGTGCTCGGGATCGGGGAGATGTTCACCGCCGGCTTCTTCCTGCTCCCGTTTGCGATCGGTGGAGCGGCGGCAGCGATCCTGGCCTGGGCCGGGTCACCGTTGATCGCCCAGTGGCTCGTCTTCTTCGGTGTGTCGCTGTTCTCGCTGGCGTACCTGCGGCGGTTCATCGGTCGTCAGGACGAGGGTGAGCAACCCCGCGTGGGAGCGAACCGCTGGGTCGGGCAGGAAGGTGTCGTCCTCCAGGGCATCGACCCGCATTCCGGGGCCGGGATGGTTCGCATCCTCAACGAGGAGTGGCGTGCCACGGCCCTCGGGAGGATCGAGGCGGGAAAGCGGATCATCGTCACGGAGGTGGACGGAGCTCGGCTCATCGTCGAGCAGTTGGAGGACAGCTGAGACTTCGTCTTCGGTTGCAGTCTCCAGCGAGACCGCACTGAGTCGGAAGACAAGCAGGTTTAGAGAAAGGAAGGGAAGAAGAGATGGATCCTGTAGTGATCCTGTTCGTGTTCCTCGCGGTAGTGCTGATCGTTGTGGCCGCCGCTGGGTTCAAGGTCGTGAGGCCTTACCAGAAAGGGTTGATCGAGTTCCTGGGGAGGTACGAGAAGACTGTTGACTCGGGTCTCCGCTGGGTGATGCCGTTCGTGAAGCGGATCATCAAGGTGGACATGCGTGAGCAGGTCATCGACGTGCCGCCACAGGAAGTGATCACCAAAGACAACGTGGTCGTGACCGTCGACGCGGTCATCTACTACGAGGCCACCGACCCGGTGAAGCTCCAATACAACGTGGGCAACTTCATCCTGGCGGTCACCAAACTGGCGCAAACCAACCTGAGGAACGTCGTAGGTGACCTCGACCTGGATGCGGCGCTCACCTCCCGTGAGGTGATCAACGCCAAGCTCCGCCAGATCCTCGACGACGCCACGGACAAGTGGGGCGTCAGGGTGGTGCGTGTGGAGATCCAGCGCATCGAGCCGCCGGTCGACGTGACCGACGCCATGCACCGTCAGATGAAGGCCGAACGTGATCGGCGTGCCGCCGTCACCGAGGCCGAGGGTCTGAAGAGGGCCGCCATCCTCAGAGCAGAGGGTGTGAAGGAGTCCCAGGTGCTCGAGGCGGACGGTCAGGCCGAGGCGATCAAGCGTGTCGCCGACGCCGAGAAGTACCAGAAGCTCACCGTGGCCGAAGGTGAAGGGCAGGCGATCGAGCGTGTGTACGGGGCCATCCACACCGGGGACCCCACACCCGACCTCATCGCGATTCGCTACCTGGAGACACTCCAGGGCGTGGCCGACGGCCAGGCGACCAAGATCTTCCTGCCGCTGGATACCTCCGGCGTGCTGGGATCCGTGGCCGCCATTGCCGAGATGTGGCAAGAGAGTCAGGAGGACGCAGCGGCGCCCTCTGGCCAACCGCCACGGCAATAGCCGCAATCAGTCGAGAAGGGGCCCCTTCGAGGGCCCCTTCTCTCATGTGTCGGGTCAGCTTTCGTAGAATGGTCATCACGCCGGCACCGGAGACCGGATATGAGAGATCGTTTCGCACGCAACGCTGTGGTGGGACTCGGCTTCGCCGCCGTTGCCGTAGGCATCGTCTTCGTCATCGACCTCCTCTCCATTCCACCGATCGAAGCGGTGGTCACCGATGTCGGCGAACGGCGCGGCACATACCAGGAGGCAACCGTCGTCTGGGACAGTGGCACCGGTGAGCCCCTGGAGGCGAGGGTGAACGTGCCGCCAGAGTTCGACGGGGGCACTGTTCTGCCGATCGTGGTGACGCGAAACGGGGAACACCTGAACGCATACGTCGACGACGGGCGTATCTCCTTGCGGTGGTATCTGGCAGCCGCCGTGGTCGGCGTTCTTCTCGGCTGGCCGGTTGGAAGGAGTCTGCGACCCGCCGACTACGAGGAAACGCCCGTCAGGATGACTGCTTGGCACGTCAACTGACGGAGTCTCCTTCCTGATATCCGACCCACTCGGCGATGCGTAGGTCCGTCCCAACTGACGCCCTGACCACCGACACCACCGTTGCCACCACACACAATGCTGCCGTTCCGAGGACCAGGTACATGACCAACAGCTGAACGGCTACCGCCTCGAGTGGCGGAACCCCGGCCAGGAGCAAACCGGTCATGGCGCCGGGGAGGGCGATCAATCCAACGACCTTGGTCCTCTCGACCTGGGGAATCAGCGACGATCTGGCCACACGGGGCGCCATCTGCCGCACAACCTGACGACGATCGAACCCGAGCGAGAGGAGGGCCTCCAACTCCCCGACCTGGTCCTTGCAGAGTCGCACGGCTTGGTTGACCCCGAGAACGGCTGAAGGCACCGCGTTGCCGATGGTGATGCCCGCCACCACGACGAGTGACACCGGCTCGTACGTGATCACATCGAACCCGAAGGTCACTCCGATGGACAACAGAGCCGACCCGGCGACAGCAGCCGTGGTGGACAAGACGAGGTTGTCGATCGGATGCCGGGCACGTCGAGCTACGACGGTCGAAGCCACGACGACCATGAACACCACCCAGAGCCAGGCCCACAGGATCGCCTCGGTGGCGTTGAAGATGAAGACGAAGACGAAACCGACCAGCAGCAATTGCACCGCAGCCCTCAGCGAAGCCACCACCAGGTCGCGCTCGATCCGCAATCCCAGCCACCAAGCGAGCCCCATGGCGACGAGGACCAACGTCAGGGATGCCAGGACGACCGGCCAGCCGACGGCGTTCGCGGTCATCGACGATTGGGCGGCAGTCACATGCGAAAACGACACGGCAGACTCCAAGAACCTTTGGATGGAGTTCTAGTCCCACCCGAACGCCGGCAGCCAATCCGGAGATTCGTCGTGCATGGGTACCCGCCCGCTGCGCTCGGCCGCACGCTCGGTCAACCCCCGACGCGATTCATCCCGAGGAGCACCATCTCCACGTCCGAGGGATTCCAGGGCGGGTAGAAGACCATCGTGTACAGGTCGCACCGCTCCCCCGGCTCCTCGAACCAACCTGCGACCCATGTGCCGTCAGGGTGAGGTCCCACCACCGCTCGGGTCCCGTCGATCGAGACCTCTCCCTTCTCCCCGGGCCAGTCGACGGCGGGCAGAGCCCCCCGGATTAGTGCGATCGCGAGAGTGTTGTCCTCTCTGGGAATGAACGTGGTGCGCGAGCCAGCCACCGAGGTCCATTGGTCGAGCGAGATCGTGCCCGACTCGAGGACGCCCTCACCCACACCAGCCGGCAGTGATGTCAGAACATAAGGGGCTTCGGGACAATCGACAGCTGGGTTGGTGGTCGTCGTGGAGGCGACCGTCGACGTCGTCGTCGGTGGTGGAGCGCTCGTCGTAGTCGTGCTGTCGGCGGAACCGGTTCCCGAGCACGCCGACAAGAAAACCGCCAAGCCGACGACGAGACGCTTGGCCGTCATCTGAATGCCCTGATGTAGCCATCCCGGGATCCCAGGTAGATGACCCCGTCCCAAATGGCCGGGGTCGCCTCGAGACAGGACTCGCCAACATCGACCGTCCACACCCGCTGCGGTGCCCTCGGATCCTCGAGCGAGTAGCCCCGAAGCTCTCCGACGCAGGTCGCTACGACCAGCGTGTCGTCGACGACCGCCGGCGAGGACCACGAGTGCCAGCCCACCGTCCCGTCCTGCCACACGATCTCACCAGTGTCCGTGTCGACCACTATCAAAGACCCGAGATGGGTGTTGGTGTACAGCAGCCCCTCGTGAAGAGCGGGCGTCGCCCACAGCCCCGATTCCTCCGACGCCGACAGATTCACTCCCCATATCCGCGGGTCGCCGTCGGTGTAGGGGTCGAGCTTCACCAGTTGGCCCACCTCGGCCTGCCGTGTCTTCTCGGTCTGGCCCATCTGGGCCGGCTCGTACTCGATGGACGCATAGACGAAGCCCTCCTCGTCGACCACGAGCGTGGCATCGATGTCTCCCCCGGCCCAGTAGTCGAATACGACCGGTGCGTTCCCGTTGCGGATGTCGGAGACGTCCAGCCCGACGACCCTGCCTCCCGAGTTGCCGAAGTAGACACGGTCCTCATAGGCGACGATCGAGTTCTCGATCGAGACCTCGTCGTTGCCGAGATTGGCCAATTGCTCCTGGGTCCATCCCCGCATGGAGAAGAGAAGAGTGGGATCAACCGTCACATTGCCGTTCGCGTCGTATGCCCGATTGAGCTCGTAGGCGAAGAACCAGCCGTTCTCACCGCCCTCATACATGATGTCGTCGATGATCAACGGGTTGGAGTCCCAATCATCGTTCCAAATCCAATCCACGTCGTGGGCGTCGATCGACCACAGCTCGGTCGCCTCGGCACGATCGAGGGCGAGAATCCGCAGCTTGTTGTCTCGCGACCCGGTGTAGAGGAGTGGGTAGCCATCCGGGTCGACGGTCACCGACCCCTTGATGATGTCGCCGGTCTGGAACTCCGGGCGAAGATCGTTCCCGGTGTCAGCGTCGACGAAATGGAGCGCGCCGTCATAGGCGCCGAATATCAACTCGGTGATGCCATCGGGCCGCTCCCACACCGATGGCTGGCCCGTCCACCCCATGCCACACCACACGGTGGTCTCCCCTTTGTTGGTGGACTGGCTGCACATTCCGCTGTCGGGATAGGTCCAGATGCGGGTGGGGGCGTCCGACACCGGCCCCGTTCCGTAGAACGTTCGGGTCGGGTTGCCTCGAAACATCGTCAGACCGCCGGTCGTCCCCCACGGCTGGGAGACGGTCCACGAGGGAATCATGCCGGGCTCCCGGGCCAGATCGGATGGGCTCGTTGTGCTGGTAGCGGTGGGCCCATCGGGCGATGTCTGATCTGGTGAGGTGGAGACGTCGGCCGTGTCCCCCACGGATGTCGTAGGGCCTCCTGCCTCCGCAGTGGTGCCACCCGACGCGTCACGGGGGCCGACCACCAGAAAGCCGATGAAGCCCAGCATCGACCCGAAGGCGATGATCAGGACGATTGGCCCAATCCTGTCCCTCATGACACTCCTATTCACCTATCCCACATTCGGGCTCGCCGGTGAGGACGGGTTGGCCCGCCTTCTCGATGAAAGCCGGGATCAGACACCCCTCGACGGTCCCGTCGGCGTGGATGATCGCCCGAGCCACGGCTGTCGTCGAGCCGGCGTGGGAGAAGTTGGGCCACACGAAGTTGCCCAGGCCCCAGAACACGGCCGCACCTTCGACCATCTCGAACGGCTGAAGACGGTGTGCGTGGTGGCCAAAGATCACATCTGCGCCGGCCTCGATCATCGCCCGCGCCCGCTCGAGGTCCTCCTGTCTCGGCGTCGTGTCGAGCTCGGTACCCCAGTGGATCGTGACGACGACGACGTCTGCGACGGCGGCAGCCCTCTCCACGGCGTCGACCATGGTCGGGATGTCGTCCCCGTCGAGCATCCCCACACCATCTTCGGTGGCAAGCCAGCCGGCGTGCGGCTTCACTCCTCCCATCCCGAGCACGGCGACCTTCCAGCCCTGGATGTCGAAGATCGCCGGCTCTCCGGCCTCCGACGCGTTGCGGCCTACCCCAACCGGGGCGACACCGACACCAGCCAGGTTGGCCTTGCCGTCGAGCCAGGCGTCCATACCGTGGTCGCCACCGTGATTGTTGGCCAGATTGGCCACCTCGACCCCGGCCGACACCAGTGAACCGAGCGACTCGGTGGGGCATCGAAACACGAAGGCCTTGTTCTCGGGGGCAACGATGTCGGTGGGCGCACACTCCAGGTTCACGACGCTGAGATCGTCTTCGAGGAAGATCCCGTCGAGCCCTGCCCAGGCATAGTCGTACCCGTTGGCCCCCAAGGCGGAGATGTAGTCCGGGTCGAGATTCACGTCGCCCGTCCCCTGGATGACGATGTCGCCCCTTGGCGGGAGTGTCGTGGTCGTCGTCGTTGTGCTCGTGGTGGTGCTGGTGGTCGTCGTCGATGAGGTCGACGACGTAGACATCGCCGCCGCGGACGTCGTGGTCAAATCAGTCGCCCCAGCGCTAGTACACGAAACCAACCCGACGGAGACGACCACAACGAGGAATCTCGAAACTGGGGACACGAAACGACAAGGCTACGAGGGCCACAGGCCTACATGGAGCCTTGTTCTCGATACCCAATACTGGATACCCCAGGGCACGAAGTGCCCGATACGTCAGATTCTGTAGACCTCTGGTCTACAGAATCTGACTCAGAAAGAGCTTGGTCCGCTCCTCCTGAGGATTGGTGAAGAAGTGCTCCGGGGTGCCCACCTCGACGATCTGGCCGTCGGCCATGAACACGACCCGATCGGCTACCTCACGGGCGAAACCCATCTCATGTGTCACCACGATCATCGTCATCCCCTCCCGGGCGAGACTCTTCATGGCGTCCAGAACCTCCCCGATCATCTCCGGGTCGAGGGCTGAGGTGGGCTCGTCGAACAGCATCACCTTGGGGCGCATCGCCAACGATCGAGCTATTGCCACCCGTTGCTGCTGGCCACCGGAGAGCTGGCCGGGGTATTTGCGGGCCTGCTCGGGAATCTGGACCCTCTCCAACAGCTCCATGGCCAGCTTCTCGGCTTCGTCCTTCGGCATCCGTCTGACATGCCGTGGGGCGAGCGTCACGTTGTCGATGACGGACAGATGTGGAAACAGGTTGAACTGCTGGAAAACCATGCCCGTCTCGCGTCGGATCTCCTGGATGTTCCTGACGTCCTCGCTCAACTCGATGCCATCGACAACGATGCGGCCACCGTCGTGCTCCTCGAGACGGTTTATGCAGCGGATCATCGTCGACTTGCCCGAACCGGACGGCCCACACACCACCACCACCTCTTGACGACCCACGGTCAGGTTGATGTCCTTCAGGGCCTGGAAGGCGCCGAAATACTTGTCCACGTGCTCGAGTTGGATGATCGCCTCCCCAACCCCTCGGGTGGCGTCGGCGAACACTCGGTCTTCTGTCGTCATCTCGTACCTACTCCCAACTTTCGCTCGAGCCGCTGGCTCTCTCTCGACATCGTGAACGATCCGACCCAGAACAGGAAGCCTACGAATACCAGGGTCTCGATGATGAGCCCTTGACCGCGGAACACATCCTGTTGGGTAATGGCCTGGGCCCCCCTCAACAAGTCGAAGATCCCGAGAGCGAGACCGGCCAGGGTGGTGTCCTTGAACAACGATATGAACTGGCCGATCTGTGCCGGGATGACGTTGCGCAAGGCCTGGGGGAGGACGATGAGACTCGTCTGCCGGAATGGGGAGAGACCGAGTGACTTCGCCGCCTCCTCCTGACCGTTGGGCACCGACTGGAGACCACCCCGGACGATCTCCGCCAGATAGGCCGCGGTGAACACCGTGAAGGTCACCACGGCCCGGATCACCTTCGACGGGGCGATCGAGGCCGGTACGAAGAACTCGAGCGAGACGTTGGCCAACAGCAGGAGGACGTACAGAGGTGAGCCCCGCACGAACTCGATGTATGTGATCGACATCCATTGCACGAGACGCAGCTTCGAGCGCCGGCCGAGGGCGAGAAGGACGCCCAGCGGAAAGGAGAGGATGATCCCGGCGGCAGCTGCCGTGATGTTGAAGAAGAAGCCTTCCCACTCGGCGAGAGGAACCGCATCGACGAGGTAGACGTAGATCACGATTGGTATCGCCGCCAGCACCAGATACCCGAGACGATTCACCCAGCGGGGACGGCTGAGCCGTCCGACTAGCCCACCGACGACACGCCCACCCCAACCCGCGGCAACGGCGACGAGAGCGAAGATCCAGGGACCGCCGGTGTCGGTCAGAGCGAGCAGCAGAAGGGTGGTGGCGACCATGAGACCAAAACGCCTGCCCAGGTCGAAGATCCTGGTCAGGACGGTCATGTCTCCCAGTGTGGAGGTCCCCAGCTTTCTCTGCCGAGCCACGATCAGCCCGGCGATGAGCCCGCCCCATAGGGCGAGCACCGAGACGGCCACCGCTATGCGGAGCAGATGCGCAGTCGGCCATCGACCTACAAGCAGGAGCTTCAGATTGACCTCGATGATCTCCCATCGGGCGTTGACGAAAACGAAACGGAGGAATCGGAAGGTCAGATAGACGGCCAGCGCTCCGAACACGACCGTGAGCACGCTGTCGAGCCACGTCGAGAACAGGTTCTTTCTCAACCATGCGACAGGCCTAGACGAACGGGTGCGGTTGGAGCCGAGAGCGGTCATCGCTCCACCAACTTGAATCGGCGGTTCGCCACGTTGACGAGCCCCGAAGTGACCAACGAGATGATTACATAGAAGATCAAGGCCAGGAAGAAGGCGGGCACCGCCGGAGAGCCGTTGCCAACGGTGACCTGAGTCACGTTGGTGAGCTCGAAGTAGGCGAAGCCGGCGCCCAACGATGAGTTCTTGATGAGGTTCAGATACTGATTCCCGAGGGGTGGGATAGCGATGCGCATCGCCTGGGGCAGGATGATTCTCCACATTCTCTGGAAGCCACTCAATGCGAGGGCGCTGGCGGCCTCACCCTGGCCCTTGGGAACGGCCTGGATCGAGCCCCGGACGATCTCGGCGATGTGGCTAGCCGTGTACATCACGAGCGCCACGAGCACAGCGAAGAAGGAGGGGTCGATGCGGATGCCCCCCTCGATCTGGCGCCCGCTCACCACCGGGAAGGTCAATTCAGCCCCCAGGACGATCCAGCCGGCGACAACCGCGACGAGGAAGAAACCGCCACCAATGAGGCCGGCCCGGGACGGAGCGCCGGTGCGGTCGGAAACCGACTGACGCCACCTGGCGATCAGCCACCAGCCGACAATGCCCACCAGGAGAACTGCCAGCAAGGCACCTCCGGAAGCATCCTGGTACCAGGGGACACCGATGCCGCGGTTCGACACCACCAGCCAGCTCAGCACCCAAGCCTCCTGGATGGTTGGCATCACCTGGAGGATCAAGCCAAGAAAGGTGAATGTCATGATCACCAGCAATGGCAGGTTTCTGATCACCTCGACGTAGACGGTCGAGAGCCGATTGACGATCCAGTTCTTGGAGAGCCGCCCGATGCCGATCAGGGTCCCCAGGACCGTGGCGAGGAGAATCCCCACCACTGACACTCGGAGGGTGTTCAGAATCCCGACCACATATGCGCTCCTCACCGATTCGTTCTCGCTGAAGTCGGCGCCAGGGATGCCGAAGCTTGCCGGCTGGTCGAGGAAGTCGAAGCTGGTCGGGATACCACTTGCCTGGGTGTTCTCGCTGTAGTTGCCGGCCAGCCAGTAGACGATGGCGGCCACGGCTGCGAACACGACGAGCTGGAAGGCCCAAGACAGAACGCGGACGTTGCGATGGAACGGGGCGCGCGTGCCTTTGGGGACAGTGGTCATCTACAGATTGTGTTTGGGGACGACGCCGAGACGTCGTCCCCAAACCTCAGTTTCCTCTAGCGATAAGGCGGTGCGTACATCAGACCACCGTCGAACCAAAGGGCGTTGGGCCCTCGTTGCAGCCCGAGCGGTGTCAGATTCGCCTCGAAGATCTCGCCGTAGTTGCCGACCTGAGAGATCACCTGATAGGCGAAATCTGTGGGTAGGCCGATACCTGGGTCGAGAATCGTCGTGCCATCGTCGGTCTCGAACTCGCCGCCGAGGAACTTGACGATGTTGCTGTCCTCAGACGTGAGGAAGTCGTCCACGTTCCCGGACGTGATGCCCCACTCCTCGGCCTGGATGGTCGCCAGAACGGCCCAGTTGACGGCCTGCGCCCACTGGGTGTCACCGTCGAGGACGGCCGGGCCAAGTGGCTCCTTGGAGAAGACCTCGGGAAGGATGGTCAAGGCATCCGCGCCGTCGGGGTACACCGAGCGAAGACCCACCAGCTGACTCGTATCCGAGCTCCAGCCGTCGCACTGACCGGCCAGGAACGCCTCCTGGATCAGGTCCGTGTCGTCAAATGGGCGGACCTCCCAGTCGACACCGAGTCTGGTGGCCTCCGCCGCAGCGTTGCCCTCGGTGGTCGTGCCCTTGGCCACGCACACAATGACGCCGTCCATGTCGGCAGTGCTCTCGAAGCCGCTGTCCGAGGCAACCATCATCCCCTGACCGTCGTAGTAGGTCGTGGTGACGAAGTTGGCGCTTTCGTTGCCGTCACGGCTTGCGGTCCACGTCGTGTTGCGGACCAGCACGTCGATCTGACCCGACTGGAGCGCGGTGAAGCGATCCGAGGTCTCTAGGTCGACATGGTTGACAGCTCCGGCGTCACCGAGAACGGCCGCGGCGATGACCCGGCAGAAGTCCGAGTCGAACCCGACGTGATCTCCATCGTCGGTCAGCACCGCAAAGCCTGGCAAGGCGTCACGTGTGCCGCAGTTGAGCTCACCGCGGGCGATGACGGCATCCAACACCGACTCTTCCCCTTGGGTGAGGTCGACTGTGGTCTCCGTGCTGCCTTCCGTGGTGTCGGGGGCTGCCTCCGTCGTGCCACTGGCGGCTTCGGTCGTCGTGCCTTCACCATCGTCACTGGTACAGGCGGCGAACACGAGCGCCAAGGCGGAGAAGACCGCCACGAGTTTGAATCTCTTCATTGATCCTCCAACTGATAGGGGCATGCGGGACAACACCCGCATACGTAACGAGCGACCCTAGCCTTTCTCGACCGGCGCGTGCCCCGGCCAATCGGGCTCGCAAGTTGGCCGAGATGACATATACGCTTCAGCTCTGGTTCTGATAGGAGGAGCCCCGAATCATGAAGAGCAAACCAAGAATCATCGCGTTCGCAGCCGTCCTCGCCATCGTGGTCGCGGCGTGCTCGCCGTCGGGAGGCGGCGACACCACGACCACGGAACAAGAGGTGGCTGCCGACACAACGGAAGCCATGGACGACGCCGCGACCACGACCGAGGCCATGGCTGAGACGACGACGACCGAGGACATGATGGCCATGTACGACCTCGAGGGTCGCACCGTCACCGTGGGCGTCGAGAACGCCTATCTGCCCTTCAACTACATCCTCGCCGGAGAGACCGAGGGCCAGGGATGGGACTACGACGCCTGGCGTGACATCTGTGAGCGTCTCAACTGCGTGGCCGAGTTCGTGGAGGCCGCCTGGCCGGCAGTGATCGACCAGGTCGCCCAGGGTGACATCGACACCGCCGCCGATGGCATCTCGATCACTGACGAGCGCAAGGAGATCGTCGACTTCTCCGACCCCTACATGACGGTCGAGCAGAAGTTCATCAAGCAACTCGGTGACGACCGCTACGCCTCTGCCGACGACGTGATCAACTCCGACGCCATCGTGGCGACCCAGGTTGGCACCACCAACTTCGAGTTGGCCGCGGACCTGGTCGGTGAGGATCGGATCCAGGCCTTCGACCAGTTCGGCCTCGCTATCCAGGCGCTGATCGCGGGGGATGTCGATGTCGTCATCATCGATGATGCCGCAGGTCTCGGCTACATCGGTGAAAACGCGGAGGTCATCGAGACGATCGACGACCCGCTGCAGTCCGACCCGCTCGGGTTCATCTACCCGATCGGATCCGATCTCGTCGAGCCGGTCAACTATGCCATCTCCCAGATGGCCGACGACGGGACGCTCGAGGAGCTGGGGCGCATGTGGTTCGGCCCCGACTTCGACGTCACCTACGACGACCTCGAAGGCTGATCGATCCTGAGGCAAATAGCAGAAGCGCCGGGTCTCCCGACCCGGCGCTTCGTTATGTTCCCTGCCGATGAGTGATCGCACGGACCGTCCGTCGACTCCGGAGGTGGGCGCGCCAACCGTCGGGGGCGCGTACAGATTCGACGCCAAGGAATTCCCCTGGTGGCTGGTGGCCATGCTCACCATCATCGGGGCGCTGGTGGTGGCGGTCATCTTCAGCCCGGAGTATCGGGAGGCGTTCCAGAACATCTTCCCGATACCCCTCAGGCTGACGGAGGGGATCCTGATGACCTTCTACCTCACGTTCGGGTCGTTCATCGTCGCGACATTGCTCGGCCTCCTGATCGGGCTCGCCCGGGTATCACCGAGACCGTGGCCCCGCAACATCGCCGCCACCTACATCGAGTTCGTGCGGGGCATACCGATGATCGTCTTCATCTTCGTCATTGCCCTGGTGCTGGTCCCAGACTTCGCCGACCTGATCGGACAGCCGAGTCGGGCGTTCCCGCAGGCGATACGGGCCGCTACCGCCCTCAGCCTCTTCTATGCCGCCTTCATCGCCGAGGTCTTCCGGGCCGGCATCCAGTCCGTGCCACGGGAGCAGTCCGAGGGTGGTCGATCGCTGGGTCTCACCGAGCGGCAGATAACCCGTCGCATCGTCCTCCCCCAGGCGGTCCGCAACATGCTCCCCGCGTTGGGCAACGACCTCATCTCTCTGATGAAGGACACCTCGCTGGTAGCGATCCTCGCCGTCCGTGAACTGACCCAGATGGCGAGGCTCTACAGCGGGAGCACCTTCAGGTTCCGCGAGTCCTTCTTCATCCTCGTCGTGATATACGTCGTCCTGACCCTGGGGCTGAGCCTGATCCTCCGCTGGTACGAGCGCCGGATCGCCATCCCCGGCCGTCTCGCCTGAGTCCGCAGCCGTACCCACCCTCTTCTGGGCGTAGAAAGCCTCGGGAAACGAGGCTTTCTACGCCCAGAACGGTCTCGAGAGGTCTAGGAGCCGGTGTGGGTGACCGCGGAGAGCACCCGCTCGACCACCGAATCGGTGTCCATGCGCACCGTCTCCATGACCTCGGCGGCCGACCCGAACGGGAGGAACGAGTCGGGGACACCGATGTTGGTGAAAGGCTTGACGACCCCGGCGCCCGAGAACGCCTCCATCACGCCCGCACCGAAGCCACCCGCCACCACATTGTCCTCGAGTGTGACGACGTGGCCCACGGGAGCCGCCCAGTCGAGGATTCGCGGGTCGAGGGGCTTGACCCACCTGGCGTTGACCACACCCGCACTCACACCCTTCTCACCCAAGTCGACCGCAGCCTTCTCTGCGATCTCCACCATCCGCCCCACCGCAACCAGCAGGACGTCCTCGCCTTCACCCAACAACTCCGCCTCACCGATCGCGAGTGGTGCGACGGGAACACTCGGCACCGACACCGCCGCCCCCTTCGGATACCTGATGGCCAGAGGACCGTCGTGGTCGACGGCGGTCTCGATCATGCCGCACAGCTCAGTGGCGTCCGCGGGAGCGCCGATCACCAGGTTCGGGATCATGCGGAGATAGGAGAGGTCGAAGACACCGTGATGGGAGGGCCCGTCGGGCCCGGTCACCCCGGCCCGGTCAATGAGAAACGTCACACCCAGGTCATGGAGGGCGACGTCGGCCACGACCTGGTCGAAAGCACGCTGGAGGAACGCCGAGTACATGGCGACAACGGGGTGCTTCCCTGCCATGGCCATTCCGGCCGCCAGCGTGACGGCGTGCTGTTCGGCGATACCGGTGTCGAGCACCCGATCGGGGAAGCGCCGCGCCATCTGCTTCAGACCGGCGGTGGAGATCATCGCCGCGGACACGCCGACGATCTCGGGTCGTGTCGAGGCCGCCTCGGCAAGGGCTCGACCGGCGATGTCGGTCAGCTTCAGCTCCGATTTGTGAGCCTTGCCAGTGGCCACGTCGAAGGCGGCCACCCCATGGAGCTTGTCCTCCTCGTCCTCGATGGCCGGCTGGTACCCGCTCCCCTTCTCGGTGACCACGTGGACGACGACGGGCTCCCGGTAGGTCTTTGCCTGCTCCAGTGTCTCTTCGATCAGCTCGATGTCATGACCGTCGATTGCCCCCGAGTACTTGAGGTCGAGAGCGTCGAAGACGGTTGCCGGGTCGAGGATCTGCTTGACGGCGTCCTTCATGCGACTGGCCATCTCGTCCGCGGTCTCGCCCACCAGGGGGATGCCACGCAACATGCGGCCGATGGTGTGCTTCGCCCTCTCGTAGCGGGGGTCGATGCGGTAGTGCGCCAACTTGGAGAGCGCAGCGAGACCACCCACGGTCGGTGCATAGGACCGGCCGTTGTCGTTGAGGATGATGATCAGATTCTCCGGCCGGATCACCGAGATGTGGTTCAGGGCCTCGTAGGCCATACCCCCGGTGAAGGCACCGTCGCCGATGATCGCGACGGTCCAACCCTCGTATCCGGAGAGGGCATGGCCCAGGGCGTAACTCAACGAGGTGGAGGCATGGCTGTTCTCGACAAAGTCGTGCTCCGACTCCTCCCGGCTCGGGTATCCGGAGAGGCCACCGGTCTGTCGTAGCTCATCGAAGCGGTCTGCCCGGCCGGTGATGATCTTGTGCACGTATGCCTGATGTCCCACATCCCATATGAACCGGTCGCGGGGTGAGTCGAAGACCCGATGGAGGGCGAGCGTCAGCTCCACGACCCCGAGATTTGGGGAGAGGTGGCCCCCGGTCCTGGACACCTTGTCGAGGATGAAACGGCGAATCTCCTCGCTCAGTGTCTCGAGCTCGGCCTTGTCGAGCGCACGTAGATCGGAGGGTTGGGAGATCGATTCGAGCATGGTGCTGTGCCGGGTCACGGCCAACTCAGGTTAATTCGGCGTGGGGGATTCGGTCGTCGAGGGAACCGGCAGCCGGATCGTGAAGGTGGATCCAACACCCAACTCACTCTCCAGCGAGACCGTCCCGCCGTGGCTCTCCGCCACATGCTTGACGATCGAGAGACCGAGACCGGTGCCACCGGTGGCCCGGGATCTCGCAGAATCCACCCGATAGAAGCGCTCGAAGACACGTTCGGTGTCACGTGTCGGTATCCCCTCTCCGGTGTCGGACACGGAGACGACAGCTTCATCATCCTCCGCCGTCACGATCACCGATATCGAGCCACCCTCCATCGTGTACCGAACCGCGTTGTCGAGAATGTTCCGGATAGCGGTCGCGACGTCACGCTGGTTGACGCTGCAGGTGATCTCCTCCGTCTGTGTGGTCAGTCTCAAGCCCCTGGCGTCCGCCTCCGCCCTGATCCGCTCCACCTCGTCGCGCACGAGGTGATCGAGGCGGGTCGGAGCCATCTCGGGCTCCTCCCGCTCCAGCCTGGATAGATCGAGCAGGTCACCGACCAACCTGTCGAGCTGTCGGGCCGAGCCTTCGATGCGGCCGGCGAACCGACCGGCCGAGCCATCGTCCCGGTCCAGGGCGATCTGGAGTGCCTCCGACGATGCGATGATCGTCGAGACCGGGGTCTTCAGCTCGTGGGAGGCATTAGCGACGAAGTCCCTGCGCACCGAGTCGGCGCGCTCTCGATCGGTGACGTCGACGACGAGAAGCAGAACCCGGTTGTCCGCCGAGAACGGGGTGGCAATCCCGCGGAGGCGGCGGGTCGGGCTTCCGTGCTCGACTTGCCGGACCTGCTGTGTTTTCGACTCCACGGCCTCTCGCACGGCTGTCTGGAGCTGGAGCGGAGCCAGGCCACTCAGGCTCTCCGGGAGTACGCCGAGGATGGCTCTCGCGGCCGGATTGGCATATTGCACCGCTTCGTCCTCACCGAACAACACCGTCCCCTGTGGCAGGGCCCCCAAGACGACCTCGAGTGTCGCCGTTGCCTCCTCGGCATCCGAGACACGAGACCCGAGGCGATTGGATATCGCCGAGATGGCCAGACCGAGCTGATCGAGCTCGCGCACTCGTGACCTCCTCGTCTCCACATCCAGCTCACCGTCGGCGACTGCGCGAGCCAGATCTGTCAGCTCCGTGATCGGCTTGGTCATTCGACGCGCCAGGATCGCGAGGAGCGCGACGCCAACGAGACCGAAGCCAACGGCCGTCAAGATGATGGACGTCCTCACAGTCCCGAGATCGTCAGCGATCACCCGTGTCGAGACCGAGGCCCGAACGATCAGACCGTCGACCGGGGGAAGGGCGACATAACGCTGCTCGAACCCGGTGCTGTCGCTCACCCGCTGTGCACGGCCCACAACACCGTCGAGCGCGGACTGCACCTCCGGTCTGGAGAGGTGGTTTTCCATGGCCGCAGGATTTGAGTGCGAGTCCGCCAGAACCACGCCGTCGACACGAATGAGTGTGGTCCGGTAACCACTGGTCGAGAATGTCCTCTCCGACCAGGCGGCGTAGTCCCCGGAGTCCGGAAGACTCTCTCGGGCGAGACGCGCCGCCACCTCGAGGTTCGCGTTCACATCCTCGAGGAGAGCGGACTGCGTCGCCCTCTCGATGATGAAGCCCATGAGCCCGATGAGGACGAGATAGGTGATCGCGTAGAACGTCAGGACACGGGTGGAGAGGTTCGTCCCCTCACCGCGGCGGCTACTCATCCACGAATTTGTAGCCCAAACCCCGCACCGTGACGATGTGAACCGGGTTGGAGGAGTCCGACTCCAACTTCTCGCGGAGACGCTTGATGTGCACATCCAGCGTCTTGGTGTCGCCGAAATACGACGGGCCCCACACCTCGTCGATGAGGGCGTGCCGGGCGGCAAGCCGGTTCTTCCGTCGCATCAGCGACTCGAGGAGCTCGAATTCCTTGGGCCTCAGCTCGACCTCGTCCCCGGAGACGCGAGCCACGTGGGCATCGATGTCCAGCTCGATTGGCCCGCCGCGGAGTATCTCGTTCGACTCGGCGAGGAGACCCGTCTTGGAGGCGCGGCGGAGATGCGCCCGTACCCGAGCTATCAGCTCACGCATGGAGAATGGCTTCGTCATGTAGTCGTCGGCACCCAACTCGAGCCCGGTGACCTTGTCGGCCTCTGAGTCCTTGGCCGTGAGCATGATGATGGGCACGTCGGAGGAGGATCGGATCTGACGGCACACGTCGAGGCCCGACATCTCGGGCAACATCAGGTCGAGGAGCACGAGGTCGGGGGCGGATGTCCGGGCGAGATCGAGACCGTTCAACCCGGTGGACGCCATGGAGACCTCGAAACCCTCGGTCTCCAGCGCGTAACGCACAGATTCGGCCAGACCCGGCTCGTCCTCGACGATGAGGACACGATGTGACCTCCGGTCAGTCGTCGTCGTCATCGGCGGACGGGGCCATGCCATCTTCGATGAACTCCGCCCGCTCCCCGGTGATCAGATATGCGGCCTGAGCTGCGAAGTCGACCGCTTGGTCCCCCACTCGCTCCAGAGCTCGGGACACCATGAGCATCTTTGTGGCCCACTCCAACAGTGGCGGGTTGTTGCCCACCGCGACGGTTTCCTTGTACATGTTGGCGTTGAGCCGGTCCACCGGGTGGTCCATCGCGGGGAGGAGCCGCGCCTCGTCGAGGTCACCACGCACATAGGCCTCGATGGCGGTTCGGATCATGGGCCTGACCAGATCACCCATCTCCCTCACCTGCTCACAGATTCGCTCAACACGTGGGAGCCCCTCGTTGAACCTCGCGATCTTGGCGATGTTGACGCACTGATCCCCCATCCGCTCGAACGTGACGTTGAGCTGTATGAGGGTCGTCATCTTCCTGAGGTCCGAGCCCATCGGCTGGTGGCGCGCCATCAGCGTGGTCCAGTCGCGGTGCACGGCGAGGTAGGTCTCGTCTATGTCGTCGTCGAGCTCCACGACCCGGTCGGCCAACTCCACGTCATCGGTCGTCACTGCCTGCACGGCCATCTCGACCATCTGCTCGGCTCGTTCGACCATGGAGAGCACCTTCTGCTCGAGCTCGGTGAGCTCGGTGTGGAAGTGGACTTGGGTGTCTTTTGTCTCCGTCATCCGAACCTGCCTGTGATGTAGTCCTCCGTCGCCTTCTCCCTGGGTGAGGTGAAGAGCTGATCAGTCGGGGAGAACTCGACCAACTCACCGGTCCTCTGGCCTTGGGTATTGAGCTCCACGTTGAAGAAGGCGGTTTTGTCCGAGACCCTCGCCGCCTGCTGCATGTTGTGGGTGACGATGATGATCGAGTAGTTCTCCTTCAACTCGAGCATCAGCTCCTCGATGCGGAGGGTAGCTATCGGGTCCAGCGCCGAGCAGGGCTCGTCCATGAGCACGACGTCGGGCTGGGTGGCAATGGCACGTGCGATGCACAGCCGCTGCTGCTGGCCACCGGAGAGGGACAGACCGCTCTCGTCGAGCTTGTCCTTCACCTCGTCCCATATCGCGGCCTGCTCGAGTGCGTTCTGCACGAGGTCGTCCGCCGCCGACTTCTTCCCCTTGAACCCGTTGATCTTGGCGCCCCAGAGGATGTTCTGGTAGATCGTCTTGGGGAAGGGGTTGGGCTTCTGGAAGACCATGCCGATTTGGCGACGAACGGCGACAGGGTCGACCCCGCTGGCGTAGATGTTCTCACCGTGATACATCACCTCGCCTGTCGTTCTCGCAGTCGGGATGAGATCGTTCATGCGATTGAGGGAGCGGAGCACGGTCGACTTGCCACAGCCGGACGGGCCGATCAGTGCGCTGATCTCGTTGAACGCGAAGTTCAGGCTGACTTCTCTCACCGCCCGGAACTTGCCGTAGTAGACGTCCATGTTCCTGGTCTCGATGACACCCGGCCTGTCGTCCTTCTCGAGAGCGTCACGTTGGGTCGAGGCCTCGGCTCCCGTCGGCTGGGAGACCTCGGTTTCTTCTTCGGCAGTCAAGTCAACTCTCTCCTGGATCTCGTTTGTCATGAAGGTCTCCTGGAATATCGATTACGAAGTATCACGGCGCCTGCGTTGAGTATCAAGAGCATGATCAGCAGGAACAGGGACGCTGCGGCGGCGAGATGCTGCCACTCCACCTGGGGAAGGGACGTCCACTGGAAGATCTGAATGGGCAGTGCCGTGTACTTGGAGAACGGCCCGGTCGGGTCGGCGGCGATGAAGCTGGCCGCACCCACGAGGATCAACGGCGCGGTCTCTCCGATGGCTCGGGCGACGGCGAGAATGGTCCCGGTCATTATCCCGGGGATCGCGACGGGAAGGACCTGGCTGCGCACCGTCTGCCACTTGGTGGCACCCAGACCCAGACCTGCCTGACGCAGCGAGTTGGGCACTGCCTTCAGGGCCTCCTGGGAAGCGATGATCACCACCGGGAGCGTGAGCAGACCCAGTGTCAATCCCGCCGAGATCAGGGTCCTGCCGTTGTCGTTGTCGACTCCGAAGATCTGACCGGAGGTGATCGGCTCGAACACCCGGACCAGGACTGCCAGACCGAGCATGCCGTAGACGATGGAAGGCACTCCGGCGAGGTTGTTGATGTTGGTCTGGATGAAGTCGTTGAACCTCGACGGTCGTGCAAACTCCTCTAGATAGACCGCGGCGCCAACTCCGACCGGCACGGCGAATGCGACGGTGATCACCACTATCCAGAACGATCCGAGCACCGCGGTGCGGATACCTGCGGTTTCCGGTGTCGCGCTGGCCGGTGTCCTCACGAACGTGGGATTGAGCCAGGCGCGCCACTGAAACTGGACCTGGTCGAACGTGTAGTCGGGGAAACGCTCCGGTGTGTCGGCGAACGTCTCCTCGACTCTCGTCTCGAACTCTTCGGGACTTGTCAGCGAGGGGATCAACTCGTAGACGTCGATGATGTCTGGCTCGACGATCCGCTCCTGGACCAGCTGGAGGACACCGGCCTGGTCTCGCGGCCCGGCGTCGCAACCGCCGGGTGGCTCGGCCGAGCTGCATATCTCCGCCCAGACCTCTTCGGACTCGA
>JASFVB010000018.1:0-23442 GCA_050050035.1 Acidimicrobiia bacterium
ATGCGATCCTTACGCTCGATCGCAACGTCGACTTCCCCGGTGACCACGTGTTCGCCGTGACGGAGGACGCCTCGATAGCCGACCAGCAGCGACTTGGGCTCGGGCTCATAGTCGAAGAAGATCTCCCCACCGATCGAGCGGGATCGTCCCAGCTCTGCGACGGCCCTGGCCGTCTGCTCCAGCTCAGATCTCGTTGCCGATCGTCTTTGTGACCCGGATGCCTCACCGCCGGCGTGACGCGACTTGGCCGCCAGTGAGGTCGCATCGTGATCGGAGGGGTCAGCCTCACGCATCGTCCGACCGAACCGGGCCTTGCGCTTCTCCGCGTCACGTCGCTCGTCGGCTAGTCGTCGCCGGAGGGCCTTCTCCCTCCGCTTGGCCTCCTCGTAGAGCTCGGTGGCCAGACTCTCCTCGGCCTCCCACTCCTTGCGAGCCACCGAATAGCGGCCAGACGTCAGCTGGGTCTTTCCTCTCAGCACTCGAAGGGTTCGAACTGTCAGCGCATCGAGGAACGACCGGTCGTGGGAGATGACGAGCCCAACACCGTGGAAACGGGCCAGCGTGTCGACTACCACACGGCGAGCCTCGGAGTCGAGATGGTTGGTCGGCTCGTCCAAGAGGAGGATGTCCGGTGCTCGCGCCAGAGCCGCCGCGAGCTGCCACCGCTTTCGCTCTCCTGGAGAGAGAGTGGCCCAGCGGGACAGATCGCCGGCCTCGAGACGGAGCCTGCCCATCCACTTGTGTGCGAAGGCGTCATCGGACGAGGCGAGACCCGACTCTCCGACCCCGGGCTCGTCCACCTCTTGGTGGCATCTGACGACTATCGCATCGGTGGGGTCGAGCAGCACCGTTCCTGTTGTGGGCTCCAGCTCTCCCTCGATCAGTGAGAGAAGTGTCGACTTGCCGGATCCGTTGGCCCCGACCACCCCGGTCCAGCCGTCGCCCAGGTGTGCCGAGGCGTCGGCGAAGACCTCGACGGCCGACGTGTACGAAAAGGACACCTGGTCGAGATGGATCGCAGGCACGCTCTGACCGTAGGGCGGCCTTTCGGATGTTGCGGCCCTATTGGAGATGGTCCCAGACGTCCGCGGTGGCCATGTCGATGATGGTGTGTGCCATTGCCAACGCACCATCCCTGATCGCCTTGTCCCCACTGTCGGTGATGGTTGCCGCGGCGAACTCGGACTGGTGGTTCACCGCCCCACCCGTCTCGATGGCGAGCATCGGGTGGATGGAAGGGACGACCTGGCTCACGTTGCCCATGTCGGAGCTTCCGCCGGCAGCACCGACATCGGCCTCGAGGGGTAGCGGGCGTCCAAGGGCGGTCGAGTTGGCCTGGAACAACTCGGTCATCACCTCACTGTTCACCATGTTCAGGTAGGGGTGCCCTATCGGGGTCACCTCGACGCGGCAGCCGGTTGCCCGGGCTGCCGCTTCGAAGCAGGCGTGCACTCTGGGGACCAGCTCGGCAAGTCGCTCCGAGGAGGCCGATCGGATGCCCCAGGTCGACTTGGTGTATTTCGGGATGATGTTCGAGGCATCTCCACCGTGGTCGATGATGGCGTGGATTCGATCCGTGGGGAGGATCTGTTGCCGCAGGGTGGATGCGTTCATGTAGGCCTGCACGAATGCGTCGAGAGCGTTGAGCCCTGCTTCCGGAGCGAAAGCAGCGTGCGATTCCTTCCCGTAGTACTCGACCGTGTAGCTGCTGCGCGCCTGGAACGAGGGGTCGAGTTCGTCTTCGGGAGAGGGGTGGATCATCATTGCTGCAGCGGCATCCTCGAATGCGCCGGCATCGATCAGGTCGACTTTTCCGCCGCCCCCTTCCTCTGCTGGTGTGCCGAGAACCGTCACCCGGATGCCCAACTCGTCAACGAGTCCGGCCATTGCGATGCCGGCGCCAACGGCGGCGGTGGCGATGATGTTGTGACCACATGCCTGGCCGATCTCGGGTAGAGCGTCGTATTCACAGCAGATGACCACGCGTGGCCCCGATGACCCGACGTTGGCCTCGAATGCGGTGTCGAGATCGTGTGTCGGATGGTTGACCTGGAAGCCGTGATCGGCGAGATATCCGGCCAGCTTCGCCGACGACTCGTACTCTTCGTACTGGATCTCGGGGTTGTCGTAGAGCCAACGCGAGATCTCGCGTAGGTCCTCGTAGACGACGTCGAACGCTGCAGTGGCGCTTTCCTTGTGTGTCATGGCCGGCACGGTACCTGGGTATTGGGCATCGGGCAGCTGCGCTGCCCTTGCGAGCGAAGCGAGCGATACCCGGTACTCCAGCGAGCGAAACTGCTACAGCTGGTCCCAGACGTCTTGGCCGGCCATGTCGATGATGGTGTGAGCCATCGCCAGCGCACCATCCCTCATCGCCTCGAGACCCGACGGTGTGATGGTCGCGGCCGCAAACTCCGGTTGGTGGTTGACCGCGTCGGTCTCGATGGCGATCGAGGGATGAAGTGTGGGCACGAGATGGGAGACGTTGCCCATGTCTGTGGACGCTGTCGGGGGCCGCCCCAACTCGGCGGTGGTGGGCATGTGACGGCCGAGCGCCTCGGAGTTGGCCGCGAAGAGACTCGCCATGACTTGATTGTTGACGAGATCCTCGTAGGGCTCGCCTTCGTATTCGATCTCGAGCTCGCACCCGGTGGCGATCGCGGCTGCTTCGAAACAGGCGATCACCTTCGCCCGCACGGTGTCGAACCGGTCGGCGGTCTCCGCTCGGACGATCCACCGTGAAGACGTCATGTCCGGGATGACGTTCGGGGCAGCTCCGCCGTCGTCGATGACTCCGTGGACACGATCGCCTGGCTCGAGTTGCTGGCGCAGCGTCGACACGTTGTTGTAGGCCGCGACGAATGCGTCGAGTGCGTTGACGCCAAGGTGAGGCGTGGCAGCGGCATGCGCCGTCCTGCCGGTGAAGCGGGCGGTGAACCCTTGGGCAGCCATCGTCCTCGGGTCGACGACGTCGTGTGGGCTCGGGTGGATCATGATCGATGCCGCCACATCGGTGAAGGCATCTGCCCGGATCAGGTCGATCTTGCCTCCACCCCCCTCCTCGGCTGGCGTTCCCAGCACGGTGAGCCGTATTCCCAGCTCCTCGGCAACACCGGCCAGGGCCGCGCCGGCACCGAGTGATGACGTGGCGATGATGTTGTGCCCACAGGCATGCCCAACCCGGGGGAGGGCGTCGTATTCGGCGCAAATGACGACCTTCGGCCCGGCTGTACCCGTGTTGGCCTCGAACGCCGTGGAGAGCCCGTAGGCTGGATGGGTCACCTCGAAGCCGTGTGCTCCGAGAAACGACGCCAGCCGAGCAGACGACTCGACTTCCTCGTAGGCCGTCTCGGGGTTCTCGTACATCCACCGGGCGAGCTCATGAAGCTCCGATTCCACTTCGCCGAACGCCTCGGTGGCACGTTGTTTGGCACTCATCGGCGGCACGCTACCTCTGAGCGTTCACCCGCTCGGGGCCCACCGCGCCGCCGTGTCGTAGGTCGGCGGACCTATGACGGTCCCCGCGAATGATTCCGATAACCAACATATGGGAAAAGCGGCGGTTGGCGACTCCACGACCGGCCGGCGGACGGTGGCCCTTGCCATCGGCGCTGCCCTCGTCGTGCTCGTCCTGGTAGCCGGTCTGGCCTTCGTCAACTCGATCAGTGTCTCGAGGGTGACCGAGAACGCACGTTCCCTCCACTGGACCAATGCGACACTGGGCACGTCGGCGCTCACGAGAGCCGGTTTGGCCCAGGCGGTGACGTTCGCCGAGCTGGAGGAGACCGATGTGGTCTCCCAAGCGGATCTTCAGTTCGCGATGGAACAGCTCACCGGCTCGCAAGCCGACCTCGAAGCTCTGTTCGAGATGGGCGAGGGGCATGAGTCCTACGGACCGCTGAACAGGTACGTGGCGTCCGTCGCCGCCGCCGTCTCCGCGTTGGAGACAGGGGACGTCGACACGGCCAAGGAGCTCACAAAGACCGACGTCGAGAACTCCTACGTCGATCTGGCCAACGCGCTGTTCGCCGAACAGACGGAGATCCAGGCTGCCATCGAAGACCACAACGCGTCGGGCAACGCCCTCAACGGCTGGGTGGTATTCATCCTGACACTGCTGGTCCCCGGAGCGGCGGTGGCCGTGTACTTCGTCATCGCTCGCCGGCAGGTGAAGGCCACCAAGGAGAGGGCGCAACTGGAGGTCGAGGCCGAGCGCACGATCAGCCGCGCCAAGGACTCCTTCATCGCAGGCCTCTCCCACGAGCTTCGCACTCCTCTCACGTCGATCTACGGGTTCGCCGAGGTGCTCACCGACGGTGACGTCCAGGGACCGGAGGCAACCAGGGAGACGGCGCAGATCATCGCCAACGAGGCGGCCGAGATGACGCGAATGGTCGATGACCTGCTTGCTGCCTCGCGGCTGGAGAGCACGGGCATCGAGATCGACAAGGCGTCGACACGACTGACCGATGTGATCGAGTCGGCCATCGCTCCCTTCGAGCGCGCCGGGCTCACCGTCAGACGAGAGGCGAGTCTCATCGTCGTCGACACTGACGCCGCCCGACTTCGCCATGTGCTGGTCAACCTGCTGTCGAACGCGGCCCGCCACGGCGGGCCCGACGTCTCCGTCGAGGTGACATCGGGCGAGAGCGCCGTCGACGTCGAAGTCTGTGACAACGGGCCGGGCGTGTCCGAGGAGAAGGTCCCCCACCTCTTCGACCGGTTCGCCCACGACGGCTCTGCACCACTTCTGACCGGCTCCATCGGCCTCGGTTTGGCGGTCGCCTCCCGTCTCACCGACCTCATCGGTGGTCAGCTCCAGTATCAGCGATTCGCCGGGAAGACCTACTTCACGGTCACACTGCCGTTGAAAGAGGTCGACGTCAGCGAGGACGACGAGGACTCCAACTCGATCGCGTCGATGATTCGGGCTCTCTCCGCATGAGACGACTCGCCGCTCTCACCGTCGTCGCCCTCCTCCTGCTCGCCCCTGCCTTGACCGCGTTGGGTGAGACTGCCTCCTACGAGGACGACTTCTCGGAGGTCAGCTACTCGGGCAACGACGGGAGTATCGAGTTCGACGAGCCGTGGGAGGAGTTCGGTGACGACGGCGGGCCCGGCTCGGGGGCGGTGCACGTGGGTCAGGAGAACTGCACCAAAAACAAGTGTCTCCACATTGAGGGAAGCGGTCTCTTGACTTCATCCTTGGGTATCGATCGCTATGCGGACACGAGTGTCTTCGGTTCAGCGCAGCTGAGATACGACATCACGGTCGACGCCTTCGCCGGCGATCTCGGCGAGCTCCTGGTGGAGGTTTGGAATGGGAGTGGTTGGGTACTGATCGACTCCTACCACCTCTCCGATTCCCTTCCGAAAAAAACCAGGAACCTCCCCCTGAACGACTACCTGTGGGAGGACTTCGCGGTGCGGTTCAAGGTTCCCGGTCTGTTCGAGGGCTCCCCGACTCTCTTCACCGGTGACATCGCCATAGACGAGGTCGAGATCATCGGTGCGCAGACGGCGCCGACGACGACGACCACCACCACGTCATCGACGACGACCACGACCGAGCCGACCACCACGACGACCCAGCCAACGACGACGACGACCAATAGCGACACCACGACCACGACGGAGCCGGACACGACGACGACCGGTGGCGATACCACGGTGACGACCGAACCGGGGACGACGTCGACGACCGCACCAACCACCACGACGCTGCCCGTCACCACCACGACGACCGCGGGCGATACCACCACATCGGTCGCGATCACGGGCGTGCCGTCAGACGGGCAACCACCTCCTGCCATCTTCGAGGGCGGCATCCGTGATACCGGAACGGGTATCGCCGTCGACTACCACGAGGGCATGAATGGTGACATGGCCGGCCTGGACCAGGTCGAGGTTCTCTCCGCTGAGGTGACCACTGACTTCTCGCTGGCCGTCGAGTCCATCAAGGCGGCCCGCATCTGGGTCGCAGCACTCGGCCTCATGATTGCCGGCGCATTGGTGAGTGGCATGGACCATCGGCGGAAGACGAAGGGTCTGGCGGTGCTCTCATCCGCCTAGCCGTTTGTCGAGAGGCGAGCGGAATCTCGGTGTGACCCTGAACTCACCGAGCCACGTCTCCAACTCCGCGGCACGTCGTTCCACCTGCTCGGCGGTCTCACGGCCCAGGTCCTCTCGAAGCTCGTAGACGATCTCCCCCGACTTTCGCTGCGACCACCCGCCGATGACACGGCCGTCCGCCCAGACCGTCGGTCCGGCGTTCCCGTTCCTGTCGAACAGCTCGGTCTCGTCGTCTCCGACGTACCACCGGCGCTCCTTCCACCCCATCGCAGTTGGATCCAGCGAGGGGAGCAGGGCCACCCAGGGGGGTGGAGGCTCGACCGGCCCGAGATCATCGGGATGTGCCAGTCCCAACCCGTCCTCCATCTCCACCTCGACAGCGCCGATCCTGTCCAGTGATGCCCTCAACTGCCGGAGAGACCATCCCGTCCACCAGCTGATGTCGGTCTCGGCGGCTGGCCCGAAGACGCGCAGCCACGCTTCGACCAGCCGGTCGCTCGCCTCGTCCTTCGACATGTCCGGTATCGGGCCACCGAGCCAGCTCTCCGTCTCTGCCCAGCGATACTGACCGCTTATCCAGGTACCCGCCGGTCGAGCTCGAATGACTCTCGACTCGAGGGCGAGCTGGTTGAGAGTGCGGGTGGACATCCCGGTCGTGCCCGCCAACTGCCCCGCCTTGTTGTAGAAGGTGATCTTCTCGGCAAGGTCGGGTATCTCGGAACTGAGCTCTCGGGCCAGCATCTCTCCCCGCTCGCTGATCAGGGCGACGACACGTGGCTCCACGTCCTCCAGCCACCCAGCACCGTCATCGGCGACACCACCGTCCTCGATGATCTTGATCGACCGACGGCGGTCGCGTTCTCCGAGCTCGCGGGTCGAGGAGTGATACACCAACGGCAGGGTGCCCCTGTCGATGACCCAGAGCGTCCTTCTCATTCCGTAGAAACGGAACAGCGACCGCTCCTCGTACAAAGCGCGCTCGAGGTCGCCCACGACGAAACCGGGGACTCGAGCCCAAACTGATAGATAGACCGTGACCGGGTCCGACGAGTGGAGGGCCATCATCGACCTCGTGGCCTCCACCGGGTCACTCGCCGGTGCGGCCAGACGATGGCGGATGCCGAGGCGGGCCCGTCGTTGTGCGTCGTCGATCCTCAACACGGGAGCCTGTATAGCGTTGACCCATGACCAGGCTCACCGAATCCGAAGACCTCTGCTCGATCCTCGACCGTGAGCTCATCGGGTTCCTCACGGCGGTCAGTGCCGCCGGCCAACCCCAGACATCCCCGGTGTGGTTTGTGCGCGACGTGGACGACATCGTCGTCTACAACCGGGCAGGCACGCCGAGGCTCAGGGCGATCTCTTCGAATCCAAAGGTCGCGTTCAACCTCCGGGGTGACCTGCGTGCTTCGGCAGCGGTGACATTCGAGGGTGTCGCCGTCGTGGAGGATCTCCCGCCGGCGATGGAGTTCCCCGGGTACCTGGACAAGTACGCACGCGAGATCGAGCGTCTCGGTTGGACCCCCCAATCGTTCTCCTCCGACTACGGAGTCGGTCTTCGGGTGACGGTCACCCGGCTGCGATCGTGGGGCCTTTCCAAGCTGATGTCGTGACCGTGGAATCCGGGTGCCCTGCGGCGTCTCTACCGGTGATAGCTACCAGGAGACTCACCATTGACTGCTCACAGGAAGATCGTCGTCGTCGGTTTGGCCGTTGCGTTGGCGACGGTCATCCCTCTCGCCGCACTGGCTGACGACGGAGCCAGGGGAGACGAGGCGAGGGGTTCGAGCCCGGCAACCGTCGAGGTCGATGCCGACCCCGAAGTGAAGGCCGACAAGAGGGTGACGACTCAGAAGACGAGGACGGACCGGAACCTCACCGATCAAAGGATCAGCGACAGACGAGTCAGCGATCGCTCCGATCGGGTCCTTCCAACCGACGAGAGACCGGTTCGGCGATGTGCTCGACTCGCCGATAATCCACGCAGGTGTGTGGACGACCATCCGACCGACATCGACTATCGCCATCTGCTGTGGCGGCTGTTCAAGGCCCACGAGTGGGAGAAGCTGATTCGTCTGCTCGAGCATCTCGGCCTCATCTAGCCGGAGCCGTGTGGCAGAGCCGCTCGTCATTCCGACACCGGGGGTGAGGATCAGACAGTTGACCTCCACTGGGCCACACCCTCTCGACACTCACGTCGACGGGGTCAGACACCGCTCGGAAGACGCCTTTCGGGCGGTGTACCTCGCGACTGCGGACGATCTCTTGTCCTTCGCCTACGGGATGGTCAGTGATCTCCGCACCGCCGAGGACATCGTTCAGCAAACGTTCGTCGAGTTGGTCCGCTCTGCGCCGAAGATCCGTGGAGGCGGGAGGTCGTTGCGGGCCTGGCTGTTTCGGAGCGTCAGGTATGGCTGTCTCGACGAGTACAGAAGGAGATCGCGCCGACCCGAGGTGCTCGCCGAGGACGTCCCGGATCTCCCCGCTCCAGACGCTGTGGGGGAGATGCATCTCGACCCCGTGCTGGAGACCGCGTTGATGTCGCTGACACCGCGCCATCGCACGGTGGTCATCCTCCGTCACGTGGTGGGTCTGTCCGGTGATGAGATCGCCAAGGTGATCAAGACCAGCAGACGGGCCGCATACGCCGTCCTGAGCAGGGCGGAAGCAAGCTTGCGCCGTTCACTGGAGGAATTGGAATGAGTGCGGCCTTCCCTGAGCTCGACGTGGTGCGGGTCGAGGTGAGTGCGGTGACACGTGACCGTCATCTCTCCGCGATCGAGGCCGAGCTCGCGTCGAAACGTCGGCCGAGGGGGCGGCGGTTCCGGCTCATGGTCGTCGCCACCGCGATCCTCCTGTTGCTCCCGGTGATTGCCCTGGCCGCAGAGCGGACCGGTCCGGGTGATCTGCTGTACCCGGTCCGCCAGGTGCTGGAGAGAGTCTCGGACGTTGTTGGCGTCTCGTCTTCGGACAGGCTTCCTTCGGACAACCCCGACAGGGTCTCGACGATCCCACCCGCAACGACGCTCACGGGCCGCGTGACGTCGACGGTTCCCGACGATGGCACGTCTTCATCGGGCTCTGAGACCGATCGCACGAACGTGGACGACGAGGTCCGGGCGACCGACACGAGAGAGCCCACCAACGACCGCGAGCCCGGTGGGAGCACGCAACCTCGACGCGACGGAGCGGGCTCCGGGGACGCCGGGCACGACGGACGCCTCGAGCCGGGCCGGCCATGACTCCCGGTATCGTTGGGGAGGATCGACGACGAAAGGTCGCAAATGGCGCTGAAGAGCATCGGTCGCACTCACTGGGAGGGCGACCTATTCAATGGGGCAGGGACGACGAGTCTGGACAGCGGTGCGGCCGGGCCGCTGCCGGTGAATTGGAAGGCCCGGGCCGAGGAGCACGGGTCGGTGACGAGTCCCGAGGAGCTGATCGCGGCGGCGCATGCCTCCTGCTACTCGATGGCCTTCTCCAATGCTCTCGCCAAGAACGAGACACCACCTGGGAGTCTCGACGTCCAGGCAACCGCCACATTCGTGCCGGGTGAGGGCATGACCCTCATGGAGTTGGAGGTGGTTGGGTCTGTCGACGGGATCAGCGAGGAGGAGTTCGGCGAGATCGCCGAAGCGGCGAAGAACGGCTGTCCGGTCTCACAGGCTCTCGCCGGCAACGTCGAGATCACCCTGGAGGCTCGACTGGCCTGAAGACGCGTCGCGGCCGCGCCGGGACCTCAGTCGGCTTTGCGTTTCCGGTAGGCGGCGACCGCCTCGCGCGTCGAGCAGGTGTTGGAGCAGTGCCGACGTGACTTGTTTCGAGACGTGTCGACGAACACATCGTCACACGTGGTCGAGTCGCAAACACCGAACCGGTCCACCCCATGCTCGACCAGCACACTGGCGAGACCCATCGCCGTTGTTGCACCGAGCCAGCACACGATGGATGTCTCCAGCGGCTCGAAGTGCAGGTGTGGTGTGCCGTTGTGGGTCGAGATCCGGGGTGTCGCGCAGTTGGCGTCGAGCATCTCGTTGACCCTGGCCGCGGCCGTGTCGGGATCCTCCGACAGGATGACGTCGCGTATCGAGGATCGTATCTCCTGGACGGCGGGGAGATCTCCGGGTTTCGGGGCGGCACTGACACCGTCCCATAGGTCTCGATACGACTCGAGAAACTCGATGAGCTGCTCGGGCTCAGTCAGGTGGTCTTCGGTCATTCCCTTGGTGTTGGCCAGCGCCACGGCCAACTCGACCGGCTTCGTTGTGTAATGAGAAAAATCCATTTGATTCGTTACGTGAGGATGCTAACGTAACAAGTGTAAGCGAAGTTGACGCTTACGGCAACGTAGGTTTCGTCCACGAGAAGAAAGGGTAGGTCATGTACGACCTCGCCAAGGCTATACAGACCGACAGAAGACAACGAGCCTGTGTGCGGCGGACGGCGTCGGACCTTTCGCGTGGGCGTTCCGGCCGACGCAGATCGCGTCAGGGGCTTCGGGCCCACTCGGGGAGTCTCGGAGTCTGAGGATTCGGGGGATGCCGGTAGTGTCCTTCCTCCATGCCTACCGGCTCACCCGATCTTCCGCAGGGCCCGGTCGAGCGAGCGATACGCACGGCCATGGATGACGGGGAGTTCGACGACCTCGCCGGCTCGGGCAAGCCGATACCCGGTGCGGGGAGTGTCGACGACGATCTCTGGTGGGTTCGCTGCTGGATTCAGCGCAATCGTGATCCGTCCGAGCCCAACAAGCCCTCGTAGATGACGAGATTGTCCGCGCTGAAGCAGACAAACGTGACCTCGTCGAGGACGGGTCGGTCATTCGTCCAGTTGGTGACGGCCTCCACAGCGGTCTCGGCGGCCTTCTCCATGGGGTAGCCGTACACGCCGGTGGAGATGCAGGGGAAGGCGACGTTGCGACACCGGGCTCCGGCAGCCAGCTCGAGGCTGTTGTAGTAGCAGCGAGCTAGGAGTCTTCTCGACTCTCGCTCGCCGTGCTCTCCCCAGATGGGGCCGACGGTGTGGATGACGTGACCGGTGGGCAGATCACCAGCGGTCGTCAGCATGGCTTCGCCGGTGGGGAGGTGGCCATGCTCTGACACCCAGGCTTGGCATTCGGTGAGAATGGAGGGGCCACCTGCTCTGTGTATCGCCCCGTCGACCCCGCCTCCTCCGGCCAGACCGGAGTTGGCGGCATTGACGATCGCATCGAAGGGGAGAACTGTGATGTCTCCCTGGACGGCGCAGAGACGTGTCATACGTGAACCGAGGTCCCGGGACCCCCTGATCCGGGACCTCGATTCAAGTCACTGAGCCGACGACTCGGCGCGTTCGGTGTCGCGCTCGAACTGGCTCCTCTTGGCGGATCCGGACAACCCCTCATGAGCATTGATGCTCACGTGGCCGCATGTCTCGCAGACCGTGCGCTCGATGCCAGCATTGCTGACTGTGATGGTCGCGGTGTGCTCGCATTTGGCGCGAGCCGACCTGCCCCTCTTGACAAACACTCGGATGCCTCCCATGGCCTCTTCAAGGTGTGGTACCGATTGTGGCGCTTTTCCGGGGATACGCACATGAGTCGAACGACCCACTCTGAGCGACATCTGAGCGCACAGAGTGACTAGCTCCCCGACAAACAACCTCTGGCGCGAGACGCTGACACGGGTTAGTTTGACGACACGGGATTCCTGTTGGGAGGCAGGTTGAGGTTGAGGCGGAACATCGTGCCCTGTATGCACAGAGACACGATCACGACTATCACGGCCGGTATCGCGCGCGAAGTCTGCGAGACATGCGGACGATTGCGCATCAGCTTCGTGGAGCCTGCCGTCCACGCTGAGACCAGACGCAGGTCACGGCCGGTCGATTCGGTCATGAAGATGCTCGCCGACCGAAGACACGCGGACGACGAGACCGTCAGAGAGTCGCTTCGCTTTCTCAAGTGCCGACTTTGCAGTCAGGCTGCGGAATTCATGATTCCGTCTGGTGTCGTGTGCAACGAGCACGCATGGCAGGCCGCGGCGCGTCTCGATTGGGACGGCGGCGACCCTTGGGTGCCGATACGGATCCACACCAGCAGCTAGAGCCGCGTCAGCCGAAGGTCAGCCAGGTGGCGACGCCACAGCCGAGGGCGATGATCGGCGCAAACAAGAAGCGCTCCCACCGCGAGCCGCGGAAGACGCTGAACAGAAACGCAGTGGCGAGGAACGAAGCCACGCAGAATGTCGCCGATTGCATCCATCGATCGGGGATCGGTGTCGTCGTGATCACGCCGGTCCCCATGGCGATGATCCAACTCGATGCGAGCAGCGCCAGCGCATAGGCGAAGGAGCGAAGACGCAAAGCCGGCTCGAGAAGCCGTGGCTGACGTCCCGCCCAGACCAACTCACCGACTCGTACACCGGACGCCACAACGATGTGCACCATCGCGACCCATGCGAGTAGGGCGGACGTGACGACCACGACGGATTCCAACGAGAGCTTCACCGGCGGTCAACCTACTCCGGATTCGGGGGAGTTCGATAGCGTTGCGGCATGAAGCAGATTCTCCATTGGGTGGGTGGCTCGTTCGTCGAGGGTTCTTCTACCCGTATGGGCCCGGTCTTCAACCCTGCCACCGGCGAGCAGACCAGTGAGGTGGCATTGGGCTCGGCGGCCGACGTCGATGGTGCGGTGGCCACGGCTCGTGACGCATTCGACCATTGGCGGTATTCGCCTCTCACCCAGCGGCAGAACGTCATGTTTGGGTTTCGTGAGCTGGTCGCGGAGCGAAGGCTTCAGATTGCGGAGACTCTGACCGCCGAGCACGGGAAGACCATTGACGATGCCTTGGGTGAGGTGCAACGTGGTCTCGAGGTGATCGAGTTTGCCTGCAACATCGCTCACCTGTTGAAGGGTGACTTCTCCGAGCAGGTGTCGTCGGGAGTGGACACGTACACGATTCGCCAGCCGCTGGGTGTGGTGGCCGGGATAACACCGTTCAACTTCCCGGCCATGGTCCCGATGTGGATGTATCCGATAGCCATCGCCTGTGGCAACACCTTCGTGCTTAAGCCGTCGGAGAAGGACCCGTCTACGTCACTGTTGGCCGCCGAACTGTTGGCCGAGGCCGGTCTGCCCGATGGTGTGTTCAACGTCGTCCACGGCGACAAGGAGGCGGTGGATGCGCTTCTCACTCACCCGGACGTGGCCGCGGTCTCTTTCGTTGGGTCGACGCCGATCGCACGTCACATCTACGAGACCGGCACCCGACACGGCAAACGTGTGCAGGCCCTGGGTGGCGCCAAGAACCACATGATCGTGCTGCCCGACGCCGACATGGACCTCGCCGCGGACGCTGCAGTCAGCGCCGGCTACGGCTCGGCCGGTGAGCGCTGCATGGCAATCTCTGCGGTGGTGGCAGTCGGCGAGGCGGGAGCCCCGCTCATCGGCGGAGTCCAGACCAGGATCTCCAAACTCGAGGTAGGGCCCGGTGACCGGCCAGGGGTGGAGATGGGGCCACTCGTGACCAGACAACACCTGGACAGAGTCCGGGGGTATATCGACGCCGGCGAGTCGGCCGGCGCCCAGCTCGTGGCCGACGGACGCGACCTGGAGGTCGAGGGCCACGAGAACGGGTTCTTTCTCGGCCCGACACTCTTCGACGAAGTGTCGCCGGACATGTCGATATACACCGACGAGATCTTTGGGCCCGTGCTCTCCACGGTGCGTCTCGACCACTACGAAGACGCCATCCAACTCATCAACGACAACCCTTACGGAAACGGCACCGCAGTCTTCACCAACGACGGTGGCGCCGCCAGGAAGTTCCAACAGGAGATCCAGGTGGGCATGGTCGGCATCAACGTCCCGATCCCCGTCCCCCTCTCCTTCTATAGCTTCGGTGGCTGGAAAGACTCGATCTTCGGTTCTCACGCGATATACGGCCCCGAAGGCGTCCACTTCTACACGAGACAGAAGGTCGTCATCTCACGTTGGGCCGACCCGATCCACAGAGGCGTTGACCTCGGATTCCCCACCCATGGGTGACAATTGGACCTAATGCCCTATTCCCGTCAAACCTGCCCAGGTAGTTGACGAGAAGTACGTGTTCGACACGTTGACAAAGCGAGGGAGAATGGAGCAAGAGAAGGACGTGGCTCTCTCGATCCACATCGTCGAGGACGAGAACGAAACCGTGGCCACGGCGGTGCTCGATCTCCGCGGCGATCACTTCGAGGCCGTGGGAAAGGCCCGTCGCAATCCGATAGATCCGTCGAAACCGGTGATCGGGGAGGAGTTGGCGATCGCACGTGCTCTTCGAAAGCTCGAGGACGCCATCACCACGGCCGCCGAGGACAAGATCGAGGAGTACCTGGTTCACCAGGACTGACCGGCGGTGCCACATTTGAGCGCCGGCGAGTCAGTGGCCAGGAATGGCCGGGGCGTCCAGGCCGCCCTGGTCGCCTGGCTGGTGACGGTTGGAATCGACCTGTTCTTCAACGCCGGGCTCTTCTCTCCGCTGTTCGATCAGGACCGTGAGCCCGGCTTGCTTTCAGACGAGGTTCTCTTCAGACGCGTCCCGTTCGCATATGTCGTCCTCCTCGTCGGCGTGGGCGCGCTCACGGTGATCCTCGATCTCACTGCCTTTCGGGGTGTGCGCTCGGGGGCGCTCGTAGGTGGGTTGTTCGGTGCCGTGGCGTCGCTGCTCGGTGTGATCTACGTCTGGACGGCAATCGAGATGACAGGTCTGTTCGTCGCCGGTGGCGCGCTGGTGCAGGTAGTCGAGTTCGCCGCAGCCGGGGCCGTGATCGGAGCCTACAAAGAGGCCGCCAATCGGAGGCGGGTGACCCGATGGGCACTCATCACGGCGCTGATGGCCGCGGTGCTGGGCATCGTCATCCAGAATCTGCTCGGCACCAGCTGACGCTGCCGTCCGGGATTAGACGTCTGCGGTGGTGGATAGGTCTCCGGCACCGCCGACCATCCCTCGCTCCTCGGGAGTTCCCGGGATGACGTTGTCCAGGAAGAGACCGAGGACCGCAGCCGTGGCTATCCCCGAAGACCCGATCGAGGACACGATGTCGGACAGCCAGTCGATGCCGAACAGGCTGAACTCCTCAACCGACCCGAAGTAGCTGGGGAACACGAAACCGGCGAACAGCACGAAGCCGACTATCAACAAGTTGCGTTGTGAGTCCATGTCGGCCCGACGCAACAACGAGAGCCCGATCGCGGCGATGAGCCCGAACAGAGCCAGGTAGGCGCCTCCGACGATGGGCTGTGGAATGGTCGCGACGACCGCCCCGAACTTGGAGATGAGGCCCAGGACCACGAGTGCTCCCGCACCGACGACGACCACGTATCGGCTGGCGACTCGCGTGAGACCGACCAGACCGATGTTCTCGGAGTACGACGTCGAGGCGAAGCCGCCGAACAACCCGGTGGCGAAGCACCCCAGCCCCTCCGAGCCGATTCCCCGGTTGATCGCCGACGAGTCCGGGTCCGCACCCGTGGCGATCCGTGAGACGGCGTGATAGTCGCCGAACGACTCGATCATCGAGGCGAGGTAAGCCGCCAGTATCCCGATGAGCAGAGTCCAGTCGAACAGTGGGGTCCCCCACGGGAACAGGATCCCACCATCTCCGATCGACACGCCGCGAATCCAGTCGGCGTCCCCGACACCGGCGAAGCTCACCGCGGCGGCACTGCCCTCCTCGAAGACTCCGACCCAGGTGAGGACCAGAGCCACCAGGTACGAGGTGATGATGGCGAGCAACACCGGAAACAGTGAGAAGAACCGGTACTTGGGCGCGAGTATCAACGAGTACACGAACACCAGCGCCAGCATGAGCAGGGCGAGAGGCCAGTGGAGGGCGGATGTCTGAGCTGCCGGGGCGAAGAGCGACAGCCCGATCAACGCGATCACCGGTGCGATGGTGATTGGGGTCACGAAGCGGCGCAGGAGCCCGAACAGCCCGCCAAAGCCCACCGTGACCTCCACGAGTGCCCCGACCAGGATCAGACCCGCGATGTAGCGCATCGCGTCGGAGCCGGGGTGCGCGGCGATTATCGCGAAGAACGGGACCAGGAACGCGAACGAGACCCCCTGGATGATGGGAAGCCTCGATCCCACCGTGACCTGGAGGAACGTGGCTATGCCTGAGCAGATGAACACCGAGCTGATCAGCACGGCGATCTCGACACGGTCCATCTCCATCGCCGGGCCCAGGATCAACGGGACGAGAATCGTGGCCCCGAACATGGTGAGGACGTGCTGGAGCCCCAGGGCTAAAGCCCTCCCAAACGGTTTCGGGACGTCCTCGAGACCGTAGTTCAGGTCGAGTTGAGTAGAGGTGACGGCGCTCATGCTTCCTCCCGTGAGAGCTCGGCTTTGCCTCGGCGAGAAGCTACACACGCCGATCGCACCGATGTCGGCGAAAGACGTGCAGTTGGACGCACCCATGGAAGCGACGAGTAGGTTTGAGACCCTGAGCCGAGATCGATAGGAGGACCTTGATGGCCAACACCGTGCGTGCCGCACTCGTGCAAACCGCCTGGACGGGCGACAAGGAGTCAATGGTCGAGAAGAACGTCAAGTACGCGTACGACGCGGCGGAGCAAGGCGCCCACGTGATGTGCTTCCAGGAGTTGTTCAACGCCCCCTACTTCTGTCAGGTGCAGGATGACGTGCACAAGGACACCGCCGAGGCCGTTCCCGACGGTCCGACCGTGCAGCGCATGATCGAGGTGGCCAAGGACACCGGGATGGTCCTCGTGGTCCCGGTCTACGAGAAGGAAGACGACGGGTTCCTGTACAACACGGCGGCGGTGATAGACGCCGACGGCACCTATCTCGGCAAGTACCGCAAGACCCATATCCCCCACGTCAACGGGTTCTGGGAGAAGTTCTACTTTCGTCCAGGCAACACCGGCTACCCCGTCTTCGACACAGCCGTCGGCCGGATCGGTGTCTATATCTGCTACGACCGTCACTTCCCGGAGGGTTGGCGTGCACTCGGGTTGGCAGGTGCCAAGATCGTCTTCAACCCGTCGGCCACCAGCCGTGGTCTCTCCATGTATCTGTGGAACCTCGAGCAGCCCGCTGCGGCGGTGGCCAACGAGTACTTCATCGGGGCGATCAACCGGGTGGGCAAGGAGGAGTTCGGGGACAACGACTTCTACGGCTCGTCCTACTTCGTCGACCCGCGGGGCCAACTCGTCGGGGAGGCCGCCTCGGACACCGACGAGGAGGTCATCGTCCGCGACTTGGATCTCGACACGATCGACGACGTCCGCAAGGTTTGGGCCTTCTATCGAGACCGGCGTCCCGACGCGTACGACAGCCTGGTCGCCCCGTAGACGACGTGGGCGCTCACCAAGAGCTTCTCGCCCGACACACCAGGGTGCTTCCGTCCTGGATGGCGCTGTACTACTCGGATCCGATCTCGCTGGTCGACGGGGAGGGCCGTCGCGTCGTGGATGCCGAGGGCAACGAGTACCTCGACTTCTTCGGGGGGATTCTCACCACGATGTCCGGGTACAAGGTCCCCGAGGTCGTCGCGGCCATCAAGGCCCAGGCCGACAAGATGCTTCACACCTCGACTCTGTACCTCATCGAGCCGCAGATCGAGCTGGCCGAGAAGATCGCGGAGTTGTCCGGCATACCCGACGCCAAGGTGTTCTTCGCGAACTCGGGCACCGAGGCCAACGACGTCGCCTTGATGCTGGCCACTCAATACCGGAGCTCGAATCAGATCGTTGCTCTTCGCGGTAGCTATCACGGCAAGTCGCATTCGACGGTGGGCATCACCGGTCAGAAATCCTGGTCGGCAACCAGCCTCAGCCCGTTCAGCGTCACGTATGTGCATGGCGGATACAAGCTGCGCAGCCCGTTCGGCCACCTGCCGGACGACGAGTTCGTCGCCGCTTGCGTTGGAGACCTGAGGGAGATGCTGGAGATCGCCACCGCAGGTGACGTGGCCGCGATGATCGCTGAGCCCATCCAGGGTGTGGGTGGGTTCGTCACTCCGCCTGACGGTTTCCTCGGAGCGATGAAGGAGGTGCTCGACGAGCGCGGGATCCTGTTCATCTCGGACGAGGTGCAGACCGGATGGGGGAGGACCGGCGAGCATTTCTGGGGCTATCAGGCACACGGGATCACTCCCGATGTGATCACATTCGCCAAAGGTCTGGGCAATGGTCTGGCAACGGCCGGCGTCGTTGCCAGAGCGGAGGTGATGGACTGTCTCCAGGCCAATTCGATATCCACCTTCGGCGGCAACCCGCTGGCGACGGCCGGGGCATTGGCCAATCTGAACTACGTGCTCGAACACGACCTCCAGACCAATGCGCTGAAGGTGGGCAATCGGCTGAAGAACGGCATCCACCACATCGCCGACGAGGTGCCCGAGATCGTCGAGGTGAGAGGCAAGGGCTTGATGATCGGTGTCGAGTTCGGGAGGGCGGACGGCTCGCCCAACGCCGGGCTGACCGCCACGGTCATGGAGGAGGCCAAGAGCGAGGGTCTCCTCATCGGCAAGGGTGGTCTCTACGGGAACACACTGCGTGTGGCGCCACCGCTGTCCATAACCGAGGAGGAGGCCGATGAGGGGTTGGAGAAGTTGAAGACCGCCATCGAGAGGGCACGAAACAAGTGACATCTCGGCTCTGTCGCTTTCCACGCGGCCAAGATCCGGAAAACCGGCTCCTGTGCACTAGGAAGGAGTAGTCATGACAACCACACTCATAAAGGGCGGCACCGTCGTCACCGCCATCGACCAGATGGCGGCAGACGTCCTCATCGACGGGGGCAAGGTGGTGGCGCTTCTCGGCAGGGAGCACACCGTTCAGCCCGACGAGGTAGTCGACGCCACCGGGAAGTTGGTCATCCCCGGGGGCATCGACGTTCACACCCACATGGAGCTTCCCTTTGGCGGGACGTTCGCGGCCGACACGTTCGAGACCGGGACCCGCGCCGCGGCATGGGGCGGCACGACCACGATCATCGATTTCGCCGTGCAGACCGTGGGACAGTCGGCGATGGACGGATGGGAAGCGTGGATGGAGAAGGCCCGGGGGAACTGCGCCATCGACTACGGGTTCCACATGATCACCGGCGACATCAACGACCAGACGCTCAAGGAGATGGAGCTCCTGGTGAGGGAGGGTGTGACCAGCTTCAAGATGTTCATGGCGTATCCAGGCGTCTTCTATTCGGACGACGGTCAGATCGTCCGGGCCATGCAGAAGGCGGCCGAGGATGGAGCGACGATCGCCATGCATGCCGAGAACGGCATCGCCATCGACGTGTACGTCTCCCAGGCGTTGGATCGTGGCGAGACAGACCCCATCAATCACGGGCTAGTCCGCAAGTCGATCCTCGAGGGGGAGGCCACCCATCGCGCCATCAAGTTGGCCGAGGTGACCGGGGCCCAGCTCTACATCGTCCACCTCTCGGCCAAGGAGGCGCTCGACGAGGTGATCCGCGCCCGTGACGAAGGCCTGAACGTCTGGGCCGAGACCTGTCCGCAGTATCTGTTCCTGTCACTGGCCGATCTGGGCAATGGCTTCGAAGGCGCCAAATACGTGTGCTCACCGCCGCTTCGTGACAATGCGGCCGGTCACCAGGAGCGTCTGTGGACCGGTCTCCGCACCAACGACCTCCAGGTCGTGTCGACCGACCACTGCCCGTTCTGCATGGGAGACCATCACACGTTCGGAACCCAAAAACAGCTAGGTCAAGGCGACTTCTCCAAGATCCCCAACGGCATGCCCGGGGTGGAGCACCGGATGGAGCTCATCTACAGCGGGGGCGTCGAGGAAGGGCGCATAGGCCTCAACCGGTTCGTGGAGATAACGGCGACGACACCCGCCAAGATGTTCGGTCTGTATCCGCAGAAGGGGACCATCGCAGTCGGCTCCGACGCCGACATCGTCATCCTCGACCCTGACGGGACGCATGTCCTCACCGTCGACACCCATCACATGGATGTCGACTACTCCGCATACGAAGGGTGGGAGATGACCGGAAAGGTCGAGACTGTGCTGTCCAAGGGCAAAGTCATCATCGACGACGACGGGTACCACGGCTCACCTGGCGACGGGGAGTACCTGGTCCGCGGCACCAGTCAGATGGGCGTCTGACGTGGTCGATCCCGCCGACCATGGGTGGAACCGACCGTCGGGACATCCTTCCCGGCCCCAGGATCATCCGGCCCGCATGCAATTCGGCGTCGTGTTGCAGGCCGACCCGCCCGCAAGGCGGATAGTCGACCTGGCCAAGACGGCGGAGAGACTCGGCTTCAGCCACGCGTGGACGTTCGACAGCCATGTTCTCTGGCAGGAGCCTTTCGTGATCCTCTCCCGGATCCTCGACGAGACAGAGAGGCTGAAGGTGGGCCCGATGGTCACCAACCCGGGGACCAGGGACTGGACCGTCGTCGCGTCGCTCTTCGCGACACTCAACGAGATGTACGGGGACAGGACCATCTGTGGGATGGGGCGGGGGGATTCCGCTCTCCGCTATATCGGGCTCGAGCCGACCACGTTGTCGACGATGGTCGAGTCGATGGAGGTCATAAAGGATCTCGTCGCGGGGCGCGAGGTGTCCTACAACGAGGAGCTGATCAGGTTCCCCTGGATCGAGGGGCCCGGGTGGAACCTGCCGATGTGGGTGGCGGGATACGGTCCCAAGGCTCTCAGGACCATCGGCCGTCATGCCGACGGGTTCATACTCCAACTCGCCGATCCGCAGGTGCTGCGTTGGACCGTGGACGCGGTGCGTGCGGCCGCCGAGGACGTGGGGCGCAATCCGGACGACATCGAGATCTGTGTCGTCGCTCCGGCCTACGTCGGGGACAACATCGATCACCAGCGGGAACAACTCCGCTGGTTTGGCGGCATGGTGGGCAACCACGTCGCCGACATGGTGAAGCGATACGGCGATGACCCCTCGAAGGTCCCGAAGGTCCTCTCCGACTACATCAAGCAGCGAGAAGGGTACGACTACGACCACCATGGCAAGGCGGGCAACCCGTCGACCGACTTCGTCCCCGACGAGATCGTCGATCGGTTCTGTGTTCTGGGCCCCGCCGACCACCACGTGGCGAAGCTGAGGGAGTTGAAGGAGTTGGGGGCGGACCACTTCGGCGTCTACCTGATGCACGACGACCAGGACGAAACGCTGCGCGCCTATGAGGATGTGATCAGGGCAGTCAACGCCTGAGCTCTCAGCCGGCGATGAGACCGGCGTGGATATAGAGGATGGGTCGGCCGTCTCTCATCTCGAGCGCTAGCCAGTTGCCGAACCAGGTGAGATGGGCGCCGCCGGGCCCGCGATAGCCGAGTTCGCCCCATTCCGGCTCGCCTGGCCAGTAGACGTCACCGAAGGGAAAGCTCGGGTCGTCGGAGCGCTCACGGAGCTCGACTCCGGGCCGCACCCAGGTATCGACCGAAGAGTTCAGGTCGGCGAGAAGCTCGTCGAAGACAGTGCCGTCACCAACGATGGGCCTCTGTGTGATGATCGGCATGATCACAACCGTCAACTCCTCGTCGAGGTCCAGCGTGAGATTCAGCGTCGGCTCGTCCGGATAGCCGGTGACCTCGTCTCCCACCCACCACTCGGGGCAAAGCTCGGGGTACTCGTCGCAACTCAGCCACTTGGAGATCTCGATGTCGTAGGTGCCCGCCCCATGAGCTGTCGGCCAGTCGCCATACTCGCCATCGTCTTGGGCGAGCGCCTTGTAGAAGCCATCCACGGGATACCCGCTAGGGGGAAGTGGGTCCTCCGGGGACGGGGGAGCCTCGTCTCCTCCGTCGCAACAGCCCGGGACGAGTCCCGGCCAGGCGTCGGCGGACTGCGCCCAGACGACCGGCCCTGGATACTTGGCGATCTCGGTGGCCGCGCCGTCGTTGACGAACACCCAGTAGGGCACGGTGTCGGGAAGACCGGGGGCGTTGCTGATCTCCGTCGTGTCGCCCGACCAATCCGCGAAAGGGACCGTCCCGGTGCTCAGATAGAGCAGGGCGTCATCAGTCACCGGGACGGTCCGGGCCCTGCCGGAGTCGTTGCTGGCTGCCGGCTCGAGACGGCCAGGCCACAGACAGGCGAGGTCGAACTCGATGGCGTCGTTGCCGACGTCGGCTATCCAGCCGAACCAAACGCCGTCAGGCAGGTAGTCCGTGCCTGGTGCGCATCCCGACCCGAGTGCCGGTGTCGAACCGAGGGCCACGTCCGGGGTCCTGCCGTATCTGTCCACGGTCCACACTGTCTCTCCAGGCGAGCTCGTCGTCGTGGTCGTCGTGGCTTCTGTGCCGGTCGTGGTTGGGATGGTGGTCGTCGTGCTGACGACAGAATCGGATGCGCCGGTGGTGCCGCCTTCGATGGTGGTGGTGGATCCGACACCCGCGTCTCCACATCCGGCCATCACCAACGCCGTTGCCAAAACCAGGCTCAACCGACGCATCGGGCACCTCCCGGTGCACTACTTCACATCATCGATCCAAAATCGTGGGAGCGGTAGAGGAATCCGCCCCATCGCCGGTCGGTCCTTCACGTCGGGCCCTAGCCTCAGCACGTGGACCGACGATTCCGACTCGTGGACGTGTTCGGCGAGCGTGCTCTGACCGGCAACCCATTGGCCGTGGTCGTCGACGCCGATGGGCTCACGACCGACGAGATGGTGGAGCTCACCCAATGGCTCAACTTCTCCGAGACGACGTTCCTGACCCCACCGGAGTCGCCGCAGGCCGACTATCGCGTTCGCATCTTCACGTTGTCCGGCGAAATCCCGTTCGCCGGTCATCCCACGTTGGGCACCTGCCATGTGTGGGCGAGTCTGGGGGAGGATCCAGGCGCCGAGATCGTCCAGGAGTGTGGCGTCGGCTTGGTCCGGCTGCGACGGTCGGGCGATGGTGTCTTCTTCGAGGCTCCTGATCTGATCCGAGATGGGCCCATAGCGCCGGGCGATCTCGACGACATCGTCTCCATCCTGGGGGTCCGTGAGGCCGACGTCGTGGCCAGCCGGTGGGTCGACAACGGCCCGGGTTGGGTTGGTGTCCTGTTGCGTGACGCGAAGACCGTCCTCGGTCTACGGCCCGATCTCTCCAGACGGGCCGGCGACGGCCCGGTCGACATCGGTGTTGCCGGCTTCCACGACGAGGGCAGGGGTGCGCTCTACGAGGTGAGGGCATTCTTCTCCAACCAGAGAGGTGAGTTGGTGGAGGACCCGGTGACGGGCAGTCTCAACGCGTCGATGGCCCAGTGGCTGATTGGCGAAGGGCGGGCGACGGCTCCCTACGTGGCGACACAGGGCGCCGGCTTGGGCCGGTCGGGGAGGATCGAGATCGTCACCGATGAGGACGGCTCGATATGGGTGGGGGGACGGGTGT